>NZ_JBGLRC010000006.1:0-180432 GCF_041402345.1 Aeromonas sp. S11(2024)
AAGCTAACCGAATGCGGAGCGGTAGTTCAGTCGGTTAGAATACCGGCCTGTCACGCCGGGGGTCGCGGGTTCGAGTCCCGTCCGCTCCGCCACTAATTTGAAGGCCTTCCCAGATGGGAAGGCCTTTTTGCTATGGGCGTTTTTGCCCATAAGACCCGCAGATTTACACACCAGAGCACGGTCTCTCGACTGGGCTTTGGTGTTTTTAGCGTGTTAAACAGCCAGTGTTAGCATTTATCTAGAGGAAGAGAACTAAAACCCTGTCATCTCCTCCATTTTCTATCTATATCAAGATCTTATCTGATGGATTGCTGGCCATTTTAACTGGTTTACTTTTGGCCAAACTCTGTTCATGGTGCGCGATTAGGGTTGTATCTCGCTTATAACTCGGTAGAGTAAGGGCATCTTGAGTTTGCCTGTCCCGTGCCGAGTTTGCCGGGTTCCAGGTGTAACTTGGCCAGTTTTTATCAACCTTAAGTCAGTGGTATCGATATGGAACAAGTAAACAAGTCCACCTTCAGCGATGTACTGGAATATGTGCGTATGTCCCGTCGCCAGAACAAACTCAAGCGTGAAATTGCGGATAACGAGAAGAAGATCCGTGACAACCAGAAGCGCGTGCTGCTGCTCGACAACCTGAGCGACTACATCAAGCCGGGCATGAGCATTGATGATGTACAGGCGATCATCGCCAACATGCGTGCCGACTATGAAGAGCGCGTGGATGACCACATCATCAAGAACGCCGAGCTCTCCAAAGAGCGTAAAGAGCTGAGCACCAAACTGAAGGGCATGAGCTCTCACAAATAAGCGTTCAGCTTTCGCTTAAGAGACACCGGCCACTGGCCGGTGTTTTGTTATCAGCTCGGATCTCTGCCACTCCTGCAACAATCGGCTCCCCTTTTTAGAATTGCCCTGTTACCATCACCACAAAGCGGTCAATAGTTTCAAGCCATTGACTTGAAAAGACTAAGCTTGAGTGAAACACAATAAATTGCGCAACCATGGTGGGGCTGATATGGGCGCATCAGAACAGACGGATTTGACACAAGTGGCATCTCAAGATTCATCTGTCCAGACCTCGGACGGGAACCCAAAGCGCAAGCGTCGTCCCTGGTGGCGTTGGCTGTTCTGTTTTCTCTTTTTATTGTGCCTGGGGGCGGTGATCGCTCTGGTTGGCTATGAGATGAAAACCTCGAAGCTGCAATCTCAGGAGATTTCCCGCTATGCCGCCAAGCTCACCTATCAGGTCGAGCCTGGCCAGAGCAAGCAGATCGCCTTCCCTGAGGATGGCCCGTTCGACAAGCGGCTCGGCTATGTGCAACTGCCGATGATGCAGGAGCGTTTGCTTCAGCGGGGCTATGAAGTCAGCAAGCAGGTGCATTTCTCCGACGCGCTCTATGACTACGCCAGTCGTGGCTTCTTCGTGCCCTATACCGAGAAGGTGCAGGCCGGACTGACGCTGCACGATTGCCGCGCTGAGCCCTTCTATCAATTCAAGTATCCGACCCATCACTATCCGGATTTTGACTCCATTCCACCGCTCGTCATCCAGTCGCTGCTGTTTATCGAGAACCGCGATCTGCTGAGCAACGAAGAGCCGTTGGCCAACCCGGCAGTCGACTGGCCCCGTTTTGCCAAAGCCGCGCTCTCCCAGGTGGGCAAGGCGCTCGATATGCAGGATCAATCTGCCGGTGGTAGTACCCTGGCGACCCAGGTGGAGAAGTATCGCCACTCGCCGGATGGCCTGACCCTGTCGCCTACCGAGAAGATCCGTCAGATGGCCTCTGCCAGCGTGCGTGCCTATCGTCTCGGGCCGGAAACCCTCGAAGCGCGCAAGCTGGTCGCCTGGGCCTACCTCAACTCGGTACCGCTCTCGGCTGCGCCGGGATATGGTGAAGTACATGGTCTGGGAGATGGCCTCTGGGTCTGGTTTGGTGCCAATGTCGATGACGTGAACCGTCTGCTGGACCCCGCCCGCAACCAGAACGCACCGCTGGCCGAACAGGGACTTGCTCTGCGTCAGGTGGTCTCGCTGATGATTGCGCACCGCCGTCCCTCTTACTATCTAGCTCAGGGGCGAGAGGCGCTGGCTACCCTGACCGACAGCTACCTGCGCCTGTTTGTGCAGGAGGGAATGATCACGCCACCTCTGATGGAGGCTGCGCTCAAGGCCAAGATTACGTTTCGTGATTTCCTGCAGTCCCCGGCTATCACCCGGGTGAACAATAACAAGGGGTTGCAGGTTGCCCGTACTCGCCTGAGCCGTCAGCTCGGGGTGCAGCTCTATGACCTCGACCGGATGGATCTGACCGCTGATACCAGCCTCAATATGCCGTTGCAGAACGAAATCTCCCGTTATCTGCAACAGCTGGCCGACCCGACGTTTGCAGCTCAGGTGGGACTGTTTGGTGAGCGCCTGCTCTCGCCGGAGAAGACCGGCGATGTGCGCTACAGCTTCACCCTGTTCGAGAAGTCGCCGGAAGGGTTCAAGGTGCGGGTGCAGACCGACAACACCGATCAGCCGTTCGATATCAACGAAGGCTCCAAGCTGGAGTTGGGCTCAACCGCCAAGTTGCGGGTGCTGACCACCTATCTGGAAATTGTGGCCGAACTGCACGACAACTATGCCGGGATGCCGGTCGAGAATCTGCGGAAATTGGCTGCCGTCTCTCAGGACAACCTCAGCCGCTGGGCCATCTCCTATCTGATGACGGCTCAGGACAAGAGCCTGCCTGTGATGCTGGAAGCGGCGCTGGATCGCAAATACTCCGCCAGCCCCAATGAGGGGTTCTTTACCGGTGGTGGCATGCACACCTTCAACAACTTCCGCCGCGAGGATAACAATCGTATTCCGACGTTGCGTGACTCTCTGCGTGAGTCGATTAACTTGCCCTTTGTGCGGCTTATGCGCGATATCGTGCGCTACAGCCTCTACAAGGAGGGCAACCGTGCCCAGTTGCTGAAGGATGACAAGGATCCCCGTCGTCAGGAGTATCTGGCCAAATTTGCCGACAAAGAGGGCCAGACCTATCTGCTGCGCTTCTGGCGCAAATATCGCGGCAAGACTCCCGAAGAGCAGCTCGATACCTTCCTCGACGGTCTCAAGCCGAGTGCGGTACGTCTGGCGGCGGTTCACCGCTACCTGATGCCGGAAGCCAGCGAAGCGGCTTTTGCTGCCTTCCTGGCGGAGCGGTTGCCGAGAGAGAAGCTGAGCGCCAAGCGGGTCAATCAGCTCTATGTGAGCTATGGCCCGGGCAAGTATTCACTGCCGGATCAGGGCTACATCGCCCGGGTTCACCCGCTGGAGCTGTGGTTGCTGGCCTATCTCAAGGAGTTCGACAAGGCGACCTTTGCCGACGCGGTGGCGGCCAGTCGTGACGAGCGGCAGGAGGTCTACAGCTGGCTGTTCAAGACTCGCCATCGCAGTGCCCGTGACAGCCGGATCCGCACCATGCTGGAGGTTGAAGCCTTCCTCGATATCCATCAGCGCTGGGCCAAGCTCGGTTATCCGTTCGACCATCTGGTGCCTTCGCTGGCGACCGCGTTGGGTAGCTCCGGCGATCGTCCGGCTGCACTGGCCGAGCTGATGGGGATTATCCAGAATGGCGGTGTCCGCTCGCCAACCTTGCGTATCGAGCATCTCTCGTTCGCCAAGGGGACTCCCTTCGAGACCGAGTTTGAGCCGCAGCACACCGAGGGAACCCGGGTGATGCCGGCAGAGGTGGCGGCCGCCCTGCGCAGTGCGCTCTCCAAGGTGGTCGAAGGGGGCACGGCAAGACGTATCGCCGGTGCCTTTACCCTGCCGGATGGCACTGTGCTTCAGATGGGGGGCAAGACCGGGACCGGGGATAACCGGATTGAAACCGTGGGTCGTTATGGCAACGTGACCAGCTCGCTGGCGCGCAACCGCACCGCGACCTTCGTCTTCTATCTGGGTGAGGATCACTTCGGTACCCTGACCGCCTATGTACCGGGTAGCCAGTCTGACAAGTTCCGCTTCACCTCGGCACTGCCGGTGCAGGTGCTCAAGGGGATGGCTCCTCTGCTGACGCCTTACCTGCAACCGGGTTCCCATACCCAGTGTCTGGCGAACCAGTGATGCGAGCGAATTACCGCTCATCACGCAGATAACTGACCAGAAAAACGGGGAGGCTGACAGCCTCCCCGTTTTTATATCCTCATCGGGCGCAGCGGCGCTCGATTGCGATCAGGCGTTCAGTACGAACTGTTCGATCACCTGAGCTACACCATCTTCATCGTTGCGGGCGGTGGTGTGCTGGGCGAGCGCCTTGATCTCGTCGGTGGCATTGCCCATCGCAACCCCGAGGCCTGCGTACTCGATCATATGGCGATCGTTGCCCGCATCCCCGACGCAGATCACCTGATCGGCGGTCAGGCCAAGATGCTCGGCCAGTGCGGCCACGCCAGTTCCCTTGTTGCTCTGCTTGTTCATGAATTCGAGGAAGAAGGGGGCGCTCTGTACCACGGTATAGCGCTCATAGAGCTCAGCAGGCAGTCGCTCGATGGCGCGGGAGAGCTGGGGCGGCTCGTCGATCATCATCACCTTCATGATCTGCTCGTCGGCAGGCAGGGTGGCGAAGTCGATCAGATTGATCGGCATGCCGATCAGGCGAGATTCGTGCTCGGTGTAGGTACTGACACGGGGACTGATGAGGCCCTGGGTGACCGAGAAACCATGGACGTTCACTTCCAGCTCATCAGCCAGTTTGGCGACGGCGCTGGCGTCACTGCCGGTCAGCAGCTGGCTGCGGATGATGCGCTGATCGGCCACCTGTTGCACCAGAGCGCCGTTGTAGCAGATGACGTAGTCATGCTCTGTGGTGAGGCCGAGCTCTTCCAGATAGCGGCTCATCCCTTCCAGCGGGCGGCCGGAGGCCAGCACAACGGTTACCCCTTTGGCGCGCGCTGCGCTGATGGCGGCGTGGGTGCGGGGAGTAATCTGGCCCTGCGGGTTGAGCAGGGTGCCATCCATATCCAATGCGATCAGCTTGTACATCTCTCACTACCTGAGTCTGGGTGGCCCGCCCGGTGGGGCCAAGGAAGTGGCGAGTGTAGCGAAAATCGGCGGCGGGATCACGACCGGTTCAGCGATGGGGCTGTGCCGGTTGAGCTATTTGTGTCCCTCGTAAGGGGTCATCTCCAGGGTTTCATCATGGATGGTCAGGCGGGTAGGGCCTCGGGTGATGGTAACCTTGCGTTTGAAGCTGGCCATCTCGACCTCGATGCCGGAGTAGAGGTGCTGGGTGGCAATGACCTCCATCTGAGCCATCAAGTTTCGCAGCTCTTCCTGGTTGGCGGTGAGCTGCTCATCGAGCTGGGCCAGTTCGGCCAGCTGATGGTCCCGGATCGGTTTGAGCTTGCGCAGGGTATCCGGATTGCGCTTGTCGCTGGGCAGTTGCAGCAACTTCATGACCAGCTCCTTGATTTTTCCCAGCTGGGCCTGACACGCCTGCTGGCGCAGCTTGAGCTGGTGTTCCTGCTCCTTGTGGGTGAAGTAGCCGCCGAGGATCTGCAGCCGGGTATGGTTGGCGGCCTCGGCCCCCAGGCTGGGGGCCATGATCAGGCGATTGGCAATGCAGGTGCCCCCCAGCAGAGTGCCTTTACGCATGTTGCTATCGCCTACCTTGATATCTTGTCCGCTGCGGGAGTAGCAGTGGCTGAGCTGGCTCTGGATCTGGATATCCCCCCCCGCTTCCAGCTGGGCATACTGGGCGTAGCTGGCGTGGATCTCCCCCTGCGCATTGAGTTGGCAAAGGTACTCCCCCTGCTCGTTGCGGCGGCCAATTATGCCGTGGCGTACCGTGATGCTGCCCCCCGCCTCGATCCAGCCCCCTTCGATAAAGCCGCCGATGACGATATCACCGCTGACCCTGATCTTCATGCCCGGGTTGACGTCGCCGCTGACGATTAAGCCCCCTTCAAAATCAATGTGGCCGTGGCGGGCATCCACCTGTTTGACGCTGAGCACCTCGTCCACCTTCATGCCTGCTTTCTCCTGACAGGGCAGGCCAGCCCGACCGGCAATCAGCAGGTCGGGATCGTCGGGGGAGATAAAGGTGCCCTCGCCAGCACTCATCGGGCTGTCTTTGCCATCCTTGGCGGGCAGGTCCTGACCGGTCACGGTAAAACCGGGTACCCCGACGGTGGCCGGATGACGGCGCATCAGCTGAGCGCCGGCCTTGACGGTGACGATGGAGCCGAGATCCCGCAGGTCGACCTTGCCATGCCCGAGCTCCTGCGGTTTGAGGATCCGTTCGGCCGGGGTCTCCACCAGCCGCTCATAGCGAGTGTCCTGACCATTGACGGCAGGCTGGCCGTTGGCAATCACCAGCTTGAGCTGACTGCCGGGGGCGGCCTCCTTGGCTGACTGGATGGCAGCGGTGAGCAGTTGCTCACTCACCCCCTGTTTGATTTCGCTGATGGCGATCGCCTCTTTCAACTGTTCCAGCGTCATATACTTGCCACCCCAGTCGGCAGTGATCTGGGCGATGGCGCTCATGCGATCCTTCTCCACTATTACGGCGAGTCGGGCATCCTGACGCTTGCCGACAGGGATGGGGTTGGCGGGGATGGGGGCGGCAGGGTTGGTGAGCAGGGTATTGAGCAGGCTGATGGCCTGTTTGATCCCCTCGGGCAGCGGCTGATAGCGGCGACAGTTGGAAGCGAGCAGCAGAGCCTGCACATCCTGTTCCGTGACAGGTTTGGTGAGACCGGCGGCAATCCGCAGGCAGACCAGTTCCATATCGCTTGATAGCAGCAACCACTCTTTGCTTAACACCGCATCTCCTTGCTGGATGAGAACGGAACGATCTGCTCGTTCCTCTACTGTCATTTAATCTCTCAATGATTAATAAAGCGAGTCACCAACCCTGAGAGTGGGCAGTATTCAGATATTTCCTCTGAATGGTCAATGAATTGAAGTCAAATCGGTGATGGCGGCCGGATAAATATGGGTGCTGTTTGGCAATGGCGTGAAAAGGCGGATCGCAGCACCAGCAACATAAGGTCGCTGGCAGGGGCGGTGGTTATCAGCTGTGCTGGGCTGTTCTGGCCAGGGTGAGGTAATCGCCGAGCACCGGCTCACCCAGCATATGGCGGCGCAGCATGTCGAGGGCGGCAAAGGCGAGGATCTTGCGGCGGCTCTCCGGGTCGGGGTGGCTGACCTTGACCGTCTGACCGATGTGCATGCCATCGGCGCTGAGCAGCAGTGGCACCCCCTCTGCACCCTCTCGCCCAATGGTCAGTTGCAGGCCTGCATCGGTTGTCGGCAGTTGTGCCAGCTCATCGGCCAGTAGCGTACTGAAGTTGGCCTCCAGCCGGGTATGGCCGTGACAAAGCGCCAGCAGGGCGCCGCCACTCTCTCCCTCCAGCAGAGCCAGCGGTTTGCCTTGCAGCAGCTCGAGGATCTGCTGCGCCGGTTCCGTATCTCCGCTGCCAACCAGCCAGGGGCGGATCGTATCCAGCAGTCGGCGCTCTGCACTCTCCATGTCAGCGGCACTGGCGCCGTGGCCGATCAGTTTCAGCTCGATAAGGGGCATGGAGGAGCGGTAACCCAGCTCGATGCCGGCTGGCCAGGGGTCGGCATCAAGCATATCGCTGAGCGCCGACTCCGAGACGCCGAAGGTGTAAAAGCGACGCAGCTCGGTATCGATCTGCGCACCGGCCAGCTGTTTGAGGCGCGGCAGAATTTGCTCGCGCACCATCTGCTTGAACTCGAACGGCACGCCCGGGGTGAAGAAGAGCTGACTCTGGCCATTTCGCACCACAAAGCCGCAGGCGGTGCCAACCGGGTTGTCGAGGATCTCGCTCCCCTGCGGCAACCAGGCCTGTTTGGCATTGCTTTGTGCCATGGAGCGGCCACGGCTGGCGTAGCGCGCTTCGATGGTAGCGAGCCATTCGGGGAAGAGGGTGAGCGGTTGTTCAAAGGCTTCAGCGGCTGCCTGAGCAGTGAGGTCGTCGGCGGTGGGCCCGAGCCCGCCACACACCAGCACCACCTCGGCGCGGCTGGCACTCTCTTGCAGCACCGTTTTCAGGTCAGCGAGGTTGTCACCCACCGTCAGGCGACGGCGCACCTGCCACCCCTGTTCCAGCAGCAGAGCGCTGAGCCAGGCCGCATTGGTATCCACCACCAGACCCGTCACTATTTCGTCTCCGGTACTGATGATCTCGATACGCATGGCAGGCTCCTTGGATTAAACGGGTGGCAACGGTTGGTCTTGGGCCAACACAATCAGGCTTTGTTGTGCTCGAAGTAGTAGCTGATCCGGGTACGCGGATTGAGGTACTCGAACACGGCGGGCGGCAGCCGTTTGGGGTGGATCACCTTGGCGATCGAGAGTTCGGCTTGCTGCAGGTCGATGATGGCCGCTTCCTGACGGGGAATGCGCGGATCGTACACCAGCACCGAGGGGTAGAGCAGGCGGGAAGCGTTGACCGACATTACCAGCCCCACCTGACCGTTGGAGAGTTGCACCACGCTGCCGGGGGGATAGATCCCCATCAACCGGATCAGCATGCTGAGGTACTCCGGATTGAACTGCGCCTTGCGCTGCTTGTAGAGGCCGCTCAGGGCCGAGTAGGGCACCTTGGCCTGCATGTGGCAGAGGTTATCGTACTCGTTGATCAGCGACACCATCTGGGTCAGCGGATCGAGCTGGCCACCCTTGAGCCCTTCCGGCCCGCTGCCATCGAGATATTCGTGGTGATGGAGCACGATCCCCTTCGCCTCGGCCGGGAAATCCTTGGCCAGATTGAGCAGATCCAGCCCGTAGCGCGGGTGCTGGGCCATCAGGTTCTGTTCCGGCTTGGTCAGCGGCTCGGTCTTGCGCAGGATCTGGCTCGGGATCTTCAGCTTGCCGATATCGTGGAACAGCGCCCCCATGCCAACCTGACGGATCTCGTCGGCCGTCATGCAGCACTCCTTGGCCAGCAGCATGCTGAGCACACTCACATTGAGGGAGTGGAAGTAGAGGTTGTTGCCATCCTCGCTGTCGGAGACCAGATGGAGCACCATCTCATCCACCGAGAGCAGCTGTTCTGTCATGGCGTTGACCAGCTCCTGCGCCTCGCCGATGGCATTGAGGGGGCGGGACTGGATCTTGCTCATCACGCTGCGCACCTGCGCCAGCGACTGCTGGAACTGCTTCTCGCACTGCTGCAGATTGCGGCGATAGAGTTGCAACTGCTCGATGCGGCGATCCTTCTCCTGCTGCATCTGGGCCTGGCGCTGGGCGGCGTCTGCGCTCTCTTGTTGCTGAGGCTGTACCTGATTGAGAGGCTTGGGCGGAACGTCGCTCTTGTCGGGAATGATGGTGACCAGTTTCAGGCCGAGACGGCGGATCAGCTCGATCTCTTCTTCACTTTTGATCTTGAAGCTGGAAAACAGGAACGGGTGTTCGCGCCACCCCAGTGGCAGGGATACATAGTTGCCGACTTGCAGTCGATCTACGGAAATCTTGATACCGGTCATTATCTTGGAAGCAGGAGACACACTGAGCCGTATGCTAGTCAAAGGCGGGGGTGAATACAAAAGGTATCTGATGACAGGGCAGGAGCTTTATTATAGGCTTCTGGATGTCCAGACATATTTACTGATGCAGTACAGGGAGTAAGCATGCCGATCAAGATCCCGGATCAGTTACCCGCCGCCGAAGTGCTGGGGCAGGAGAACATCTTCGTGATGACGGAATCCCGGGCCGTCACCCAGAACATCCGCCCGCTGCGGGTGCTCATCCTCAACCTGATGCCAAAGAAGATTGAGACCGAGATCCAGTTGATGCGGATGCTCTCCAACTCGCCGCTGCAGGTGGATGTGGATCTGCTGCGCATCGATGACAGGGAGTCAAAGAACACGCCGCAGGCCCATCTGGAGAACTTCTATCACGACTTCGAGCAGGTGCGTGGCAACAACTACGACGGCATGATCATCACAGGGGCGCCACTCGGGCTGGTGGAGTTCGAGGAGGTGGTCTACTGGCCGCGCATCGTCGAGATCATCGAGTGGTCCCATCAGCATGTCACCTCCACCCTGTTCCTCTGCTGGGCGGTGCAGGCGGCGCTGAAAGCTTTGTATGGTATGGAGAAGCAGACCCACGGCGAGAAACTCTCCGGGGTTTATCGCCACCATCGCCTCGATGAGCACGAGCCGCTGCTGCGCGGTTTCGATGACGAGTTCGTCGCCCCCCACTCCCGTTACGCGGCGTTTGATGGCGATCTGATCCGTGCCCAGACCGACTTGCAGATTTTTGCCGAGTCAGAAGAGGCGGGAGTCTATCTGGCGGCCACCAAGGATTGTCGTCAGGTGTTTGTCACCGGCCACCCGGAGTACGATGCCCTGACGCTGGACGGGGAATATCAGCGGGATCTGGCGGCAGGGCTCGACCCGACCATTCCGGTCAACTACTACCCGAATAACGATCCGGGCAAGACCCCGCGCGCCAGCTGGCGCAGCCACGGTCATCTGCTGTTTGCCAACTGGCTCAACTACTACGTCTATCAGCTCACCAGCTATCGGGTGGAAGATATCGGCAAGGTCTTTACCTACGATCAGGGAGGCAAGTAGTCAGTCGCCCTGCGCCAGCCGCTCGGCCAGCTGGTCGAGCCATTGGCGGTGGCAGGCCAGGGTAAACGCCTTGGGTCTGTGGGCCTTGATGGCGGCCATCGCCTCTTGCTGTGGCTGGCCGAGGGTCATCAGCAGCGCGGCGGCGACCAGACCGGTACGACCGCTGCCCCCTTTGCAGTGGATGACCAGATGTTTGCCATCCCCCAGCAGCTCGCGCAGCTGTGGCAGCGCCTGTTGCCAGGCAGCCTCGAAGTCGGCATCGGGGGCCAGATCATCCTCGATGGGCAGATGGAACCAGCGCATCCCTTCGTGCTCGACCTGCTGGCCGAGCTGCGCCAGTTCGAGTCGGATCAACTCGGCGCTTGTCATCAGGGTCACCACCCCGTGGGCTCCGGCCAACCGCAGTTGATCGAGCGCCAGGGTCAGCGGCACCTGCTGGGTGCCGGGGCAGGGGGTCAGCAGCAGCTGACCGTCGACACGGGGAACCTCAAGGCTCCAGAAGGGGTGATACGGGTGCATGGCGGATCCTCGCGTGGTGGCCGCAGGGCTGCGACCGGTGAATGGCGCCAAGGATAGGCGGGGCAGGGGGGATGTCAATGGCCGTTGTGTTTGCCCCGGTTTACGGGCAGAGTCTAAAAAATTGAGCGGTTCAAGGAGTTAAGATGAGAAACCTGGATCAACTGGATTTGGATATCCTGGCCCATCTGTTTCGGGATGCGGGCATGACCAACAAGGATCTGGCCGCGCTGGTGGGCGTTGCCCCCTCCACCTGTCTGGAGCGGGTGCGCAAGCTGCAGCAGGATGGTGTGCTCAAGGGAGCGCACTGCGAAGTGGATTATCAGGCCCTCGGTGGTCACATTCAGGCCATGGTCTCCCTGCAGCTGGCACGTCACAGCCGCCAGATCATCGATGCTTTCCGCGATGCCATTCTGGCGCTGCCCGAAGTGATCAGTCTGTTCCACATGGGGGGCAAGGATGATTTTCTGGTGCACCTCTGTGTCTCCGACACCGAGCACCTGCGCAACTTCGTCTTCGATCACTTCACCTCCCGCGAAGAGGTGGTGCACCTCGAAACCTCGCTGGTATTCGAGCACAAGTTCAGCCGCTCCCTGCCCTGCTTTCCCCAGCCATAATGGCCAGTGGGCCGACGGTATGGATAGATGGAAAAAAACCGCCAGCTGGCGGTTTTTTCTATTCTGCTATGGGTTGAATCTGCACGGGGTGTTCAATTGGCGGCGGTGCGTTCATCCTTGGCCGTCTGATAGAGACTCTTCTGATAGGCCATGCTGCCCCACAGGGCAAGACCAAGCGCATCCTCCTTCAAGGCGTCCGACTGCGCCGCCAGGGTCAGCTTCTCGTTGGCATCATCGTAGACATAGCCCTCTGCCGCCCGTTCCGGTTGCAGGATCACCACATCCTTGCCGCGCATCAGGGCGAAGTTCTTGTCGTACTGCATGATGGCGCGCCCCGGCCAGTCGGCGGGCATGCGGGTCAGATCCTTGCCGAGCATGGGGTAGTCGGCACTGATCCCCATCAGTGAGAGCAGGGTCGGCGCCATGTCGATCTGGCTGACGACGCGCGGATCTTTTCTCGGCACTATGCCGTCGCCCACGATAATCCCCGGAATATGGAAGCGGGGGATGGGCACCAGACTGGCGCCACCGACCCGGCTGTCGTGATCGGCGATGACCAGGAACAGGGTGTCCTTCCAGTATTCGGACTGTTTCGCCCTCTTGAAGAACTCGCCGATGGCGTAATCCGCATACTTGGCCGCGTTGTTGCGGGTCTGCTTGGGTTGCTCGAAGAGTTCGATGCGGTTGTCCGGGAATTCGAACGGATCGTGGTTGCTGGAGCTGAACACCAGACTGAAGAAGGGCTTACCCTCCTTGTGCAGCGCCTTGAAGGTCTCGTCGGCCTTGGCCATCAGATCCTCGTCGGAGGCGCCCCAGGAGCCCTTGAACACCGGATTGTCGAAATCCTTCTGTTCGACGATGGTGGTGAAGCCGTTGCCGAGGAAGAAGCTGCGCATGTTGTCGAAGTGACTCTCGCCGCCATAAATAAAGCTGGTGTCGTAACCCCGCTGTTTGAGCAGATCCGCGATGGTAAAGAAGTTGGTCTGGCTCTTGCCGAGTTTGACCACCGCCTGTGCCGGGGTCGGCGTGAAGCCGGTCAGTACTGCCTCGATACCGCGCACCGATCGGGTGCCGGTGGCGTAGAGCTGCTCGAAGGCCCAGCCCTGCTGCGACAGGGCATCGATGTTGGGGGTGAGTGGCAGGCCGCCGAGGGAGCCGACAAACTGGGCGCCCAGGCTCTCCTGCAGCAGGATCACCAGATTCTTCGGTTTACCCTGGAAGCTCGCCTGGTTGAAGGTCTGGCTGGGCAGCAGATCGGAGTTGAAATCACTGGCCGGACGGCCACTCTCCTTGCGCATGACCTCGAGCACCTTCTGAGGGGTCATCTCACCGTAAAACTGGCCTGCATCTTCCTCGGCGCCCATCTGCTTGATGGCAAAGAAGAGGGAGTAGGCGGAGTTGACGGTGAGCGAGTTGACCAGCGGATCCTCGGCAAAGGCGACCATGGCCGGGTTCAGGGCGCGGTGGCCGAGACTGGAGCGGGCACCGAGAAAACCTATGGCCAGAATGAGCAGGGCGAAGGCCGGACGCAGATACCAGCGGGGGAAGTTGAGGCCACGCACCAGACGGCCGCTCAGCCACCAACCGCCGGTCAGCACGGCGCCACTGAAGAGTACCGCCAGCAGCAGCTCGGCTTTGCGGCCCGCCCACAGCATGGCGAATACCTCTTTCGGATAGATGAGGTACTCCACATAGAGGCGGTTGGGGCGCACGCCATACTCGGTGACAAACGAGGGGGTGGAGATCTCGAGGAACAGCATCAGCCAGAATCCGACGGTCAGCCAGACGCGCATCAGTTGCAGCCAGCCCCGGCCGATGGCGTGGGGGCCTGCCAGCAGCAGAGTGAGCATGGCGGGGACACCCCAGACCCAGCAGAGGGTTGCAAAGTCGACCCGGATCCCTTGCAGCAGCATCTCCTGCCAGCCGGCCACGGCATCCACTCGTTCCAGTTGCCATATACCGAGGGCGATTCGGCTGAAAGAGAGAGAGAAAAGCGCGAGCGCGCAGAAGACGGCGAAGGGCCAGAACGGGCCGAGTCGCTGTTTTAGATCTGTCATGTTTGTTCCTGAATGAGACTCTAAACGTCTGTCCACAGACGTTTTTTTAGTTGTTGTGAGGTTATGACAGATCGAGTTGGTTAAGGTTGCATTCAAGTTTGTTAAAAGTCGGCATTAACACATTTATCATCTAAAAATGTGATGTCACGCCACTAATGAGCACAGCATAATCTGCTGGGTAAAATGTGAGCCACAGCGTGTATGGATGGAGCGCTGGTGTTTATAATTGCCGCGAATTATCTCAATCGGAGCCGAAGGGATGCCGGTCTTTATCGATGTCGAGTATGTGCGGGGATGGCGCCTGTTTCTGGTGTTATCGGATGGCACCACGGGAGTGCTGGATCTGACCCCCTGGCGAACCCAGCCGCTGTTTGCAAAGCTGGAGAGCGAGCGTCACTGCGCCCGGGTCTTCATCAACCGCCACCACCAGCTGGAGTGGCCTGTTGGCTGCACGCTATCCGCCCATGAGGTCTATCACCTCATCTCTCCCATCGATGAGCGGGAAGCCTTCAGCTAATCCCCATTTTTTGTGAGCCAACGCCAGATTCCTGTTACTGGAATGTTTGCCCGTTTGCCTTTCTGAGCCAACTTGGGTAAAACCTGCGCAACATTTTGCCAACTTGCCTTCGCTTCACCTGACAGAGGCTTGCCGCTTTCGCGCCGCAGGCCTTTTTTGCGGCCTGACGGCAAACCTTTCCCTTGGTGAAAGGTTTGGTTGGTTGAATGAAAATAACAAAACAAACAAATACATAAGGAAAATGTATGGCTTGTCATATGCGCACACCCCTTGCCCTGCTGGTTGGTGGGCTCGCCTGTCACGGCGCTGCCGGTCAGGAACCGGTGCAACAGCTGGATCCCATGGTGGTGGTGGCAACTCGCCCGGCCAGCACACTTGAAGTGACGCTGGATCCCAAGAAGCCCGGTTCCCCCATGCCCGCTGCCGACGGCGCCGGTTATCTGAAGAATGTCACCGGGATGAGCATGGTGCGCAAAGGGGGGCTCGGTGGCGATCCCGTGCTGCGGGGGATGGGGATGTCACGCCTCAACGTGCAGATGGATGGCGGCATGCTGGCCGGTGGGTGTGGCGGCCGAATGGACCCGCCCACGGCCTATGTGTTTCCCCAATCCTTTGACCGGATCCGGGTGCTGAAGGGGCCGCAATCCCTGGAGCAGGGTGCCACCCTGGCTGGAACTGTGCTGTTCGAGCGGGACAGGCCCGAGTTCACCGCACCGGGCCTCAAGGCCGATGCCTCGGCCCTCTATGGCAGCTTTGGCCGTGATGATCAGATGGTGGATATGACGGCGGGCTCGACCGACGGTTATCTGCGCGGTCAGTTCACCCACTCCGACAGCGACGATTACCGCGATGGTCACGGCAACGAGGTGCGATCTTTCTATCGCCGCGAGAACGGCACCGCCCAGCTGGGCTGGACGCCGGGGGAGCACACCTGGCTGGAACTCACCGCCGAGCGTAGCAATGCCCGTGCCGCCTATGCGGACCGCACCATGGATGGCCCCATGTTTGATCGCGAATCCTTCGGGCTGAAGCTCAAGCAGGAGCAGATCACCACTCACTGGCAGCGCAGCGAGCTGACCCTGTGGGACAACTACATCGACCACATCATGGACAACTTCAGCCTGCGGCAAAACAGCACTCCTAAATCCCTGAGAAACCCTGATCGCCGCAATACCGGCGGGCGCTGGGCCAACGATATCGCCCTGCCTGCCGACTGGCTGCTGACCGCCGGGCTAGACAGCAACCGGGATCAGCACCGCAGTCGGAGTGGGGTCGACTATGCCACCAAGGATCGCCAGCGCACCCTGCGTTTCGAGCAGCAGGGCGGCTTCGCCGAACTGGGTCGTCAGCAGGGGGCTCACAGCTACAAGGGCGGTTATCGTCAGGATAGGGTCGAGACAACTCGCTATGGTGCGGGGGATCAGACTCTCTACAGTGAGACCGAACACCTCGACAGCGGTTTCGGTCGCTATGAGTACCAGTGGTCGCCCCGCTGGTCCAGTTATCTGGCGTGGGGACAGGCAGAGCGGGCGCCGGACTACTGGGAGCGCAGCAAGGACAGTACCCCGTTCACTCTCAACCCGGAGCGCAGCCGCCAGTGGGATGCGGGGTTGGCTCTGCGCAGCCGCGAACTGGACCTGACCCTCTCCCTCTTTAGCGCCGATATCAAGGACTACCTGCTCTACAACAGCAAGTCGAACAAGGTGCGCAATATCGATGCCCAGACCCGGGGTGGCGAGCTGGAGGGGCGCTGGCAGTTTGCCGAGCAGTGGCGTCTCGATGGTGGTCTGGCGGTGGTCTACGGCGAAAACCAGAGCGACAACAAGCCGCTGGCCCAGATGCCGCCGCTTGATGGCAAGCTGGCGTTGGGCTGGCAGCCGGACGAGGCGCTGAGCTTTACCCTGCTGGGGCGCGCGGTGGCGGCGCAGGAGCGGGTGGACATCGGTTCCGGCACCGTGGCGGGTCAGGATCAGGGGGAGACTCCGGGCTTCTTCACCATGAACCTGAGCGGCGCCTGGCAGTTTGCCAAAGGGTGGCAGCTTTCGGCCGGAGTAGACAACCTGTTCGACACCTTCTACTACGAGCACCTCTCCAAGTCGGTGCACGCCAGTCAGGCCGGGCTTGGCTATGAGCAGAGCGGCCGCATCCCCGAGCCGGGTCGCTCCTACTGGCTCTCGCTCAACTACCGTTTTGCCTCGGTAGGGGTGCTCTAACCAGTTGAGTCAGATAACGTTTTCAGTCACAGACACCGCTGTGTGAGCATCGCTATCATGGTGAAAAACAGGCGTATCAGACGCCTGCTCTCACAGCGGGAACATAACAATGAAACAGGGAACGTTACGCTATGGCGGCCTGCTCGGGGCCGCCCTGTTACTTGCGGCTTGCGGCGGCAGCGGTAGTTCAGGTGGGGAGAGCGCTCCCCCCGTCGTCAATCCGCCGGTCACCCACCCTCCGGTCGCCACGGCCAGTCGTGCCTGCTATGGCGACGATCAACCCGCCTGCAACCTGCGCATCTATCAGGTGATGGTGGAGTCGTTTGCCGATGGTGACGGCAGTGCCAACTACGGCGTCGGCTATGGCCCCTCCCAGCACAACGGCGATCTGCAGGGGATCATCGACAGTCTCGACCACATCAAGAGTCTCAACGTCAACGCCATCTGGCTCACTCCGGTGTTCGACTCCTGCGCGGGGCAAGGCGGCGATAACAAGCTCGATGCCACCGGCTACTTCGCCTGCGACTTTTTCACCGTGGATCCCAACTTTGGCAGCAATGCCAAGCTCAAACAGCTGGTGGATGGGGCGCACCAGCGCGGCCTCTACGTCTTCCTCGATGGGGTGTTTGGCCACGTCAACAAGGTGGGGATGAGCAAGCCCTCGCCAGAGGGGCGTCTGCCAGCCCTCACCAGCGGCGGTGCGGGTTATCCCGGCCAGCTGGTGGATTACAGCAAGCCGGAGAGCCTCGCCTACTTCAAGGAGGTGGCCCGCTACTGGGTCGAGCAGTACGGTATCGACGGCTGGCGCCTCGATCAGGCCTATCAGCTTGGGTTGGATGATTGGCGCGCAATTCGCAGCGAGGTGGAGCAGGCCAGCGCAACGCGCAAGGCGGCAGGGCAGCAGTGGGGCACCCTTGGCTACATGGTGGGCGAGGTGTGGAAGGGGGCTGACGATATTCGCGCCCAGGCTTACGGCAGCAGCGACAATCCGGCGCTTTCCTCGGCCTTTGACTTCCCGTTGCGCTACGGCATCGTGCAGGCGCTGGCGGTGGAGGAGTCCGGCAAGGGCGGGCAGGGGGCCAGCGTGCTTGACGCCAGCTGGAACAAGGTGGAGAACTACCCGAATCACGCCATGCCGAACCTGATGCTGGGCAACCATGATCTGGTGCGTTTTGGCGATCTGCTGGAGCGCGGCAACTTCAAGTCGGCCGAGTACTGGCAGCGCCACAAGGCAGCCTTCAGCTTTATGGCGGCCCGCTCCGGCCCCATCACCTTCTACTATGGCGAGGAGTTTGGCGACGAGGTGCCGGGTTTTGCTGCCAAGGTCAGCGGTGACTGTGCGGCGCAGGGCTTGTGCGACGATCATGTGGCCCGCAGCGACGGCAAGGTGCCCGCTGTCACCGGTTTTGTGCCGGGTAGCGAACAGGCTGAGTTGAAAGAGTGGCTCGCCCAGCTGCTGGCGATGCGTGCCGCGCACCCCGCTCTCTATCAGGGAGAGCGAGTCAAACTGGTGGCCGAGGGTAGTCTCTATGGTGACATCAAGCAGACGGCGGGAGAGCAGATAGTCTACCTGCTTAACCTCTCCACCACAGCGCTTAGCTACAACCTGCCGACGGGCAAACTGCGCAGCGGTAGTGCGCTGGTGGATCTGCAAAGCGGCGAGAGTCTGGCCATCGGCGGCAGCAGCGTGACGGTGGAGATACCGCCCTTGAGCGGGCGTTTCCTGCGTCTGCAATAAGTCAGCCACAGCACGCTTTGATATGAGAGAGGGCCCCATCGCGGGGCCCTCTCTGTCATTGCGGGCGACAAAGTCATGGCGGGTTATGCGGTAGTCTGGCCCCGGTTTTCCAGCCGCTGGCGGAAGGCGCGGGCCAGTCGCTCGTAGAGATCCTGCGCCTCCTTGTCTTCGATATCGCCGCGGATCCAGGGGTTGTCGACGATCTCCAGCAGCACGCAGTCACGCCCTTGCTGGCGCAAATCGAGCCCGTAGAGGCCATTGCCGAGCTGATGCACGGCACGGCGAGCGGTCTGCAGTACCCGCTCCGGCACCTCGTTAAGCGGCAGCGCCTCGATGCGGCTCATGTCGAGGGGGTGCTTGCGGCGGCGAATGCGGTTGCCCGGTTCGGGCCGGTAGCGGCGACAGGCGAACAGCGGCGAGCCGTCGAGAAAGCCGATGCGCCAGTCAAACTCGGCGGGGATCCGGCTCTGCACCAGCAGCAGGGCGGAGCGGCCCAGCCCCTCGTCCAGCAGGCGGGCCAGCTGCTGCTCGTCGCTGGCCATGGCGAGATCGCGCCCCTGCGCCCCGTCGGGCACCTTCACCATCAGCGGCAGGCCGAGCCGCTGCACCAGCTCATCCACATGGTGGCGGCCGCGGCGGGTCACCACCATGGTGGGCGGCATGGGTACGCCGCTGCGCACCATCAGCTCGTAGAGGTAGAGCTTGTTGCTGCAGGCTAGGATGGCGCGGGAGCTGTCGATCACCGGCATCTTGAGCTGTTCGGCGCGATGGGCAAATTCGAAGGTGTAGTGACCGACCGCGGTTTCGGCACGCAGCCAGAGGGTGTCGAACTCCGGCAGCCGCTCTATGGCTGACGGTGGCAGGATCTCGGCCCGGATGCCCTGGGCGGCGGCAGCCCGGATAAAGCGCTCCAGCGCCAGCCCGTCACTGCTGGCACGGCCATCATCGGGGTCGACCAGAATGGCGAGCTGATAGAGCGGCGCCGCCTGCTCCTCGTCACCGGTCCCCACCAGTGCCTGAGCGTGGTGCAGCATCAACTCTTTCTCGCTTGGGCTCAGCTCCAGCGGCGACAGGCTCTGCTGCTGGCGTACCGACCAGCCGTGGCGGCCGCGCTTGAGGGTCAGCTCCTGCAGCGGCAACTGGCTGAGGCCATAGTAATAGCGCGCCAGCCCCGCCAGCTCGCTCTGTTCACACTGGCCGAAGATGGCACGTACCCGGATCCGATCCTCGCTCTGCTGGGCCAGCCACCCTTGTGCCTTGCGCCACAGTTTGGCCGGTGGCTGCTGGGGTTGCAGCCGGCTGATGGCCTGCAAACCCGGCAGGCAGTGGTGGCCGCGGGCCTGGGCCAGCAGCGAGCAGTAGTAGCCTGCGCTCAGGTGTTCCAGATTGCGGCAGAGGTTGATGATGCGGGGTCGGCCGCCGGTGGTCGGCACGCCATGTTGCAGATAGGTGCGGGCGGTCAGCAGATAATCGGAATGGCAAGGCCAGTCGCCCAGCTCTTCGACGATGACATAGGTACTCATATTTTCGGCTCCACAGATCAGACTGCCTGAACAGGCAGGATCCCCAGTGGGCTTCGATGCACCGACAAGCACGACAATGGCGCGAGGGGAAACAAGAGGTTACAGTGCCTAATATGACGCCTTGGTAACTTGTGATACAAGTCGCATTTTTGGTGCTGAGGATAAATAACCGAACAAGGACTCCCCGTGTTGACCGTACGTGCGGCCCGAACCGATGATCTGGGCGCCATCGTTAATCTGGAACGCTACTGTTTTCCTCCCGAAGTCGCCTTTGGCCGCAGCCGCTGGCACTATCTGCTGGCCCACGCCAAGGGGCGCACCCTGTTGCTGCTGGACGAGAAACATCAGCTGATGGGCTATCTCTGCCTGCTGGAGCACAGAGGCTGGGATCGGCTGGTCATTCAGGCGCTTGCCATCCGCTGGACGGTGCGTCGTCTGGGCTGGGCCCGCCGTCTGCTGGAGCAGGTGATCCGCGAGGGCAAGGCCGCTGGCTGGGGGGCGATTCGCCTCGAAGTGGGGGACGCCAACGAAGAGGCGCTGGCGCTCTATCAGGGATTGGGATTTCGTCCCCAGCAGCGGCTGGCGGACTACTATGGCCGCGACCAGCACGCCCACCGGCTGGTGCTGCCGCTGGTGAGCGACGAGGAGCGTGAGCGGCGCAGAGTGGCTCGCACTCAGGCGCGCAAGCCGTCTTCACAGGCCAACTGATCATGTTGAACGAGCAGAATTGAGGAGCAGGATGAGCTGCGACAACTGTCTTGCCACCGCCATCAGGGCCAAGCTGGGGCGCTGTCCGGTCTGCGCCATCCAGACCTTCATCATCGGCCTGAGTGGCTGGCTGGTCTGGTGGTGGTGCGGCGCCGACACCTCGGTCAACGCCCTCACCGGCCTGCTGTTTGCGCTGGGTGGCTCGGGCCTGTTGCTGCTCCATCTGGTGGTATTTGTCTGGCGCAAGGCGACCGGACGTGAATTGAGCGATGAATGAATCTTAATAGATTCAAAAAGATAAATAACAATATCGGTGTAGATATGGAGGTTCAGATGATTGCAATGGTAACGGGCGCATCGTCCGGTTTTGGTGAGTCTATCAGCCGCCAGCTGGTGCAGGCGGGCTACAAGGTGATCGGCACCGGTCGCCGTGCCGAGCGGCTGGCTGCGCTGGCTGACGAGCTGGGCGAGCAGTTCCTGCCGCTGGCGTTCGACGTGCAGGACAAGGCGGCCACCCGCGCCGCCATCGCCGCTCTGCCAGCCGAGTGGAGCGAGGTGGATCTGCTGGTCAACAACGCCGGTCTGGCGCTGGGGCTGGAGCCGGCCCACAAGGCGGATCTGGAAGATTGGGAGCAGATGATTGCCACCAACATCTGTGGTCTGACTCTGCTCACCCGCCTGCTGCTGCCGGGCATGGTGGCGCGCAATCGCGGCCATGTCATCAACATCGGCTCCATCGCCGGCACTTACCCCTATCCGGGCGGCAACGTCTACGGTGCCACCAAGGCGTTCGTGAAGCAGTTCAGCCTCAACCTGCGTGCCGATCTGGCGGGCACTGCCATTCGCGTCACCAACGTGGAGCCTGGCCTGTGCGGCGGCACCGAGTTCTCCAACGTGCGCTTCCACGGTGACGATGCCAAGGCGGCCTCCGTCTATCAGGGGGTGGCGGCGATCCAGCCGGAAGATATCGCCAATACCGTGCTCTGGATTAGCCAGCAGCCCGCCCACGTCAACATCAACAGCATCGAGATCATGCCGGTGGCGCAGACCTTCGGCCCGCTCAATATCAGCCGTCGCTGATCGCTGCATTGGCTGAAACGAAAGAGGCTCCCGTGGGAGCCTCTTTGCGTTGGCGAGCCGATTACAAGCTCATGATCTTCTTGAACTCCTCCGGCGAATACTTCTTCTCGGTGCGCTTGGTCAGATCCGTCATCAGCTTGTAGCGCAGCGTTTTGGCCATCTGATAGGTCTGCTCCAACTGGCCATAGGAGTAGTCGGCGGCCAGCCCGATGGCGGTAACCTTGTCGCTGGCATAGGCCTGCTTCAGGCTCTTGTCGAGCAGGGCTACCTCCTTGTAGAGCTTGCTGCTCTCCTTGCTCCAGACGCCGCGCAGCAGCGGCAGGTACTTGTCCGGATCGGCGCTGGCCAGCGCGGTCAGGCTGCGGAACTGCCAGTAGGCGGAATCATCTGAGTAGCTGTCGCTGCCGGTGCGATAGGGCAGGGGGTAGGATTCCAGGGTGTTGTAGAGCGGCACCATCACAGATTCGGCCAGCACGCCGTAGCTCTGCCAGATCAATCCCTGCAGCTCTTTGGGCATCTCCTTGCGCAGCTGGATGACGTGGGATTCGAGCTGGCGATCGATGCGGATCGGCCGCTCCGCCTTGCCCGCCAGCGGCGTGCCCTCATAGGTGGCGCTCAGCAGCCTGGCCACGTCCGGCACGGCGATGGGGGCATCCGGCTTCATAAAGAGCGGATATTGCGCCTGCCGGGTCGGCTGCGGATGGCTGGCGGTCAGCATTTTCTGGCCGAGCCACTCCCGATCCACGTTATACGGGTCAGCGATGACCCCGAACGCCTTGGCGAAGTTGAACTCTTTCGGGTCGGCGTTATCCAGCAGTTTGTGCTCGCGTACAAACTCCAGCAGCTTGGGCGAGTGCAGCACATCGGCGCTGTCGAGATTGATGCCGTGGATGCGCAGGCCGTTGGCCACCATGGCGTAGCTGTCGTCCGGCACCCGTACCGCAATCCAGTGGTGGCCGGAGCCGATCTCCATCAGCCAGGCCTCGTTCACATCAGCCAGATAGAGGCTGTTGCCCTCACCGGCGCCATATTGCTCCACATAGCGGCCAAGCAGCTCGACCCCCTCTTTGGCCGTCTTGGCCTGCGGCAGGATCAGGGTCGGGATGATGGCTTCAATCACTCCCTTCTCGATCAGCGGATCGGCTTTTTGGGCCTTGTCGTTGACCTCGGCACTGGTGGTGGCCGAAATGGCGACGTTGAACTCGTTGATGCCGCGCTCTTCATAATATTTGCCTGCCGGGTCGCTGGTTGTGGCATCCCAGTCGTGGATGGCGGAGTAGGCGAAAAATGCCTTGGGCATCGGCACTTCCAGCCCGTTGCCCAGCTTCCAGAGTTTGCCCTCGTTCTGCTGCGCGGGCCGGAAGGCGAGGTACTTGTTCCAGTTGTTGACGCCAAAATCCTCGTTTCTGGCGATCATCACGCTGCCATCGGCACTGGCTCCCTTGCCGACGATAAGGCCGGTACAGGCGTCGGCACTGGTGCCAAGCAGGGTGAGCAGGGTGGCGGAGAGAAGACTCAAGGTGTGTTTTTTCATAGTTATGCCCGAAAGGTTGCGGTGAGTGAGAGTCAGACGAGGGGGATGAGGTGTGGGGAGGCTGCAACTCCGAACTGGCAGCGGAGCGAGCACGGCAGATTGGTCTGCCTGTTATTGGTTTTACGAACAGATCATCCATGACACGGCTGGCTGGTTGTGATGTGCGCCAAAATTGTATGCCTCGCTGGTTGTTTATTTTGTGATCAAACGGCTGTTCCTGACTTTTCTCTGGCATCGTGGCGCGTGGACGGCAAAATGTGCCAAAACAGCGTGAACCGGCAGCAGATGAGTCATGATTCTGACGCCTGCTTGCGAGGGATGCGTGGTGAGATCCGCCATATCTCTGGATCTCGCACTATCTGACAAGTTGGCCTGTAACTTGCTGGTTTAATTGATAATGGTGGGGCATGACGCCCCATGTGACCGGATCAGCCTGTGCCCATTGCCGCAGATGCCACCGAATTGGAGCCCCCATGGATATCAAACCCTACAGCCAGCAGCTTGCCCAGAGCGCATCCAACAACCGCGCCCTCGCCACCCTCAACAGTGCCAGTAGCGGCGGTCAGGGTGGTGGCTGGGAGGAGATGGTCAGCCTCTCCACCCAGCGCATGACCGGCCAGGCCCAGCAGGTGCTGACCTACGAACATCTGGCCAAGAACAACAAGTTGCCACCGGCGCTGGATATGAGCTCCGACAAGGGGGGCGTGGTGCAGCAGCTGGTGGACAAGGCGCTTGGCTTCGATCGCAAGAAGTTCAACGAGATCGAAGAGAAGCTCAAGACCATCGCCGATAACAAGAAGCTGACCCCGGAAGAGCGTGCCGAGCAGAGCAAGCCGCTCAACGAGCAGAAAGATGCGATGCTGAAAGAGGCGATGGATCGCCTGACCGGCAAGAAGAGCTCATCCAAAGATGAGGCCAAAACTGCCTGATCCTGCCGCTGTTCTGAGATCTACCCGGTCGGCACCGATGGGCCAGTGTCGACCGCCGATGGGCAAGCTTCTGCCACCTCTTTTGACCTCACCTCTCCACAGGCGCACAATGTCCGCGCATTGAGCCAGTCGAGGAGTCCGCCGTGTACAACTTCCAATATGCCAATCCGACCCGTATCTGTTTCGGCGAGGGGCAGATCGCCAGCCTGCCCGAACTGATCCCGCCCGGCAGCCGGCTGCTGGTGCTCTACGGCGGAGGCAGCATCAAGCAAAACGGCGTCTATGAGCAGCTGACCCGGGCGCTGGAAGGGGTGACGTGGCAGGAGTTTTCCGGCATCGGCGCCAACCCCAGATTCGAGCTGTTGATGGAGGCGGTGGCGCAGGTTAAACGCGATCGCATCGACTTCCTGCTGGCGGTCGGCGGCGGCTCGGTAGTGGATGGCACCAAGTTTGTTGCGGCCGCCGCCTGCTACGAGGGGGATGATCCCTGGGATATCTGCGGTAAACAGGCGAGTGTGCACAAGGCGCTGCCGATGGGCTGTGTGCTGACCCTGCCAGCCACCGGCTCCGAGAGCAATCCTACCTCGGTGGTGAGCCGGGGGGATGTGAAGATCTCCTTCAGAAGCCCGCTGGTGCAGCCGCAATTTGCGGTGCTCGATCCGGCGACCACCTACAGTCTGCCGCCGCGCCAGACCGGCAACGGGGTGGTGGATGCCTTCGTCCATATTGCCGAGCAGTACCTCACCTTTCCGGTCGGCGGCGAGGTACAGGATCGGCTGGCGGAAGGTTTGCTGCAGGTGCTGGTGGAGAACGGCCCCAAGGCGCTGGCGGAGCCGACCAACTATCAGGTGCGGGCCAATCTGATGTGGGCGGCCAGTCTGGCGCTCAACGGGCTTATCGGTTGCGGAGTGCCGCAGGATTGGGCCTCTCACGCCATCGGCCATCAGCTGACGGCGCTCTACGGGCTGGATCACGGCCAGAGCTTGGCTGTGGTGCTCCCCTCACTGCTGCGTGAGCGGGCGAGCCAGAAGCAGGACAAGCTGGCCCAGTTTGCCGAGCGGGTGTGGCATTCGACCCGCGAGGACAAGGCCCTGCGCATCGAGGAGGCGATCATCCGCACCGAGCAGTTCTTCCAGAAGATGGGATTGGGTACCCGGCTGGCTGACTATGGCCTCAGCGAAAGTTGCATTCCGGCGGTCTGCTCCAATCTCAAGCGGGTGGGGCGCACCGCGCTCGGTGAACAGCAGGATATCGACCCGGATCGGGTGGCACGCATTCTCGCCCGCGCGCTATAAGCCGGCGCCGGTTTGTTTCCTAATAAAAAGGGCCGCTTGTTGCGGCCCTCTTGCATCACGGGTTAGCCGATCACTCGGTACGCGCCTTGAGATAACCGGCGTAATCCGGGATCTGTACGCTGAATGCCTGCCGCATATGGGGGCTGTCCATGATGAAATCGGCGGTCGCCTCGTTGGTGGCGACCGGGATGTTCCACACCGCAGCCAGCCGCAGCAACGCCTTCACGTCCGGATCGTGTGGCACCGCATTGAGGGGATCCCAGAAGAAGATCAGCACGTCGATCTTCCCTTCGGCGATCAGGGCGCCGAGCTGCTGGTCGCCCCCCATGGGGCCGGAGAAGAGGCAGGTGATGGGCAACTGCGCCTTCTTGCCGAGCATGGTGCCGGTGGTGCCGGTTGCATAGAGGTGGTGGAGCTTGAGCTCCTCCTTGCGGCGCATCACCCAGTTCAGCAGAGGGGTCTTCATGTTGTCGTGAGCCACCAGTGCCACCCGTTTGTGGGGTGCCATCTCGCGTGCAATCTGTTCCATGGAAATCGTCCGTAGCATTGTTATTGAAAGAGAGTCGTATCCTAATCGAAAGCCATGACAGATGCTGTGTCGGGCGTATTAACTGTGATCCTGTCGAAAAGTTTTCGGGTCATGGCTGCTCAAATGAAGAGACCCGCGCTGGCGGGTCTCTTTGCTTGCTGGCCTGCTGGCCTGCTGGCTCAGGAGCCGTGGTGCAGTTGCGACTGCTGGTAGTTCTCCAGCCCGATGCGATCGATAAGGTCTAGCTGGGTCTCCAGCCAGTCCACATGCTCCTCTTCATCCTCCAGAATCTCCTGGAACAGGTCGCGGCTGATGTAGTCCTGCACCGACTCGGCGTAGGCGATGGCTACCTTGAGGTCGGGGATGGCATCCATCTCCAGTGAGAGGTCGCAGCGCAACATCTCTTCCACCGTTTCACCGATACGCAGCTTGCCCAGATCCTGCAAATTGGGCAGCCCTTCGAGAAACAGCACGCGTTTGACCAGCTCGTCTGCGTGTTTCATCTCATCGATAGACTCGTGATATTCCTTGTGCCCGAGCGCCTTGAGGCCCCAGTCATCGTAGATGCGGGCGTGCAGGAAGTATTGGTTGATGGCAATCAGCTCATTGGCCAGTACCTTGTTGAGGTGGGCAATGATCTTGGGATCTCCTTTCATCGACAGTGCTCCTTGGTTCGTGCCTGAGGCTTCGATCGTTAGAGCTTAGTCCAGAAAAGTGACAACAAGAGGTCTGGCGAGCCAGCTCGCCTGAGAAAAGGGGTGACCCTGTTGGCGGGTCGCATCAGAAAAGAGGTGTTCGGATCAGGCCACTTCGTAGTAGAGCACGGGTTGCTCCTGCTCCATCCTGTCGAGTTCGGCGGCGATGATCTCCATTGTCATGCGCACGCATTTGCCACATTGGGCGCCCACCTCGAGCGACTGCTTGAGTTGGCGGAACTCGCTTTTACCTGACTGCACCGCTTTGCGGATCTGGGTATCTGTGATGCCGCGGCACAAACAGACGTACATGATGGTCACCTCTTGTGGAATGAGATGAAATCTAAATGAGAATGGTTCGTAGTGCAAATAACCATTGGTAATAAGATCCCCTGCTTGCCACTGTGCAACCCCTTGGGGACAATGCTGGCAACCAGAGGAGATCACCATGCTCAAGAAACTGTTCAGCGCCCTGTTCGGGGGCGAGCCGACCAAGGCGCCGGAAGTCACTCCCACCGAATATGCCGGCTATCTCATCTATCCGGAACCCATGGCCGAAGGTGGCCAGTACCGACTGGCAGGGCGCATCACCAAGGAGCTGGATGGGGTGCTGCAAACCCACCGTTTCATCCGCTCCGATCTGTTTGCCAATCCGGCCGATGCCGAGCGTTTCATGGTGCAGAAGGCCCACACCTTTATCGATCAGATGGGAGATCGCATGTTCGAACCCCGTAAATCGGCTGACAGCCAAGCTTCATGACACTGCAAGAGGTCACCCTGCTGCGCGAGGCGCTGGCCCGCGCCGGTGAGCGGCGCCTGATCTGGCTGGAGGGGAAGGAGGGCGAGTGCATTGCCCGCGCCCAATCCCTGCTCGGCGAGACCGTCTTCTGGCTGGGTGCCGGGCCCGAGTGTTATGCCCCGCAGCCCGCCGCCAAGGCGCTGCAGCGGCTCGGTCAGGAGTGCGACACGCTGGTGTTCAACGCCTTTAGCGGTTTTCACCCCGACGCCTTCGGGGCGCTGGCTGGCACTCTATGCGCCGGTGGCTTGCTGTTGCTGCTGACCCCGCCAAGAACACAGTGGCCTGCATGGCCGGATCCTGACCGGATCCGGCTGGTGGCCCAGCCGGAGGCGGCGGGTCGGGCCGGTCACGGCTTTATCGCCCGGCTGGTGCGGTTGCTGGAAGGTGATCCCGCCCTCTCTCTGGAGCCGCCGGTTTGCTCGCAGCCGTGGCAACCGATTGGGCCGGAGCGCAGGCTGAGCTGCGATCAGACACGGGCACTGCCCGCCATCCACAAGGTGTTGCACGGCCATCGTCGTCGGCCGCTGGTGCTGAGCGCCGACCGTGGCCGTGGCAAGAGTGCGCTGCTGGGGCTGGCTGCCGCCGAGCTGCTGCGCCAGCAACCCTCGCTGAACATAGTGGTGACGGCCCCCTCACAGGCAACAGCAGCGACCCTGTTTGCCCACGCCGCTCGCGGGCTAGATACTACTCCTGACCAGCTGGCAGGGCTGAGCTACTGCTCGCCGGATCGGCTGGTGCACGAGGCGATGAATCCCGATCTGCTGCTGGTGGATGAAGCGGCTGCCATTCCGACCCCGCTGCTCGAGGCCATGCTGGCCCGCCACAGCCGCATCGTGTTTGCCACCACCGAGCACGGTTACGAGGGGACGGGGCGCGGTTTTCACCTGCGCTTCAAGCGGGTGCTCGATAGCCAGACCCCGGAGTGGCAGGAGATCCACCTCTCTGAGCCTATTCGCTGGAGTAAGCGCGATCCGCTGGAGCCGCTGATTTTCCGCCTGCTCGGCCTCAATGCCGAAGTGGCAACGCCCTTGCCGCCGACCAGCCCGAGCTGGCGTCTGGTCAATCAGGAGGCACTGGAGAGCGACGAGACGTTGCTCAAGCAGCTGTTCGGCCTGCTGGTGCTGGCTCACTACCAGACTACGCCGAGCGATCTCAGATCCCTGCTGGAGAGCCCGGATCTCGACATCCATCTGCTGGAGCAGGACGAGAGCCTGCTGGGTGTGGCCTTGGTGGCGCGGGAAGGGGAGATAGAGCCCGAGCTGGCCGAGGCGATCTGGGCCGGGCGCCGCCGTCCGCGCGGCCATCTGCTGCCCCAGTCGCTGCTGGCCCACGCCGGTTTCAAAACGGCGGGGGGGCGCAGCTACGCCCGGGTGATGCGTATCGCCATCCATCCCGAGCTACACCGCCACGGGTTGGGGTCGCTACTGCTTGGCAGGCTTGAAGAACATTATCGTCAGGCGGGGATCGACTACCTCGGCTCGGCCTTTTCGGCCAGCGCCGACCTGCTCCCCTTCTGGCGCAAGGCCGGGCTGGAGGTGCTGCGCATCGGCCTGCAGCGGGATGCCGCCAGCGGCTGCCACGCAGCCCTGCTGCTCAAAGCGCTGAAACCCGAACATGAGATCGAGTTGAATCAATGGCAGCAGCGTTTTGTACGCCAGCTGCCGACCCTGCTGGCGGGTGAGTTGAAAGGATTGGATCCCGAGCTGGTATGGCAATGTCTGCAAGGCTGCACCGCTACCGCAGCGGAGCTTGGCGAGTACGAGCGCGATGAGGTTGAGTGCTTTGCCCTGCATCACAAGCCGTTTGAACTGAGCCAATCCAGCCTGCAGTTGTGGTTGGCGCGCAATCTGGCTGTGCTGGCTTCACTGACTCCTGAAGAGCGTTATCTGCTGATCGCCACCATCTGGCAATATGCCGACTGGGGAATGCTGGCCGCGAGGTTGCAACTGGCGGGCAAGCCCGCCGTGATCAAGAGGTTGCGGGCACTGCTGGCGCGTCTCTTGAGTTCCTCTACCACTCGATAGGTTTGCCCTGCCAGTCGAGAAAGCTCAGCTCGCCATCCGGCTGCAGCCGGCTCATCAGGTTAATCAGATGGTCGGCTACCAGTTCGGGACTCTGCACATTTCCTGGCGGTACATTGGCGTGAAACGGGCGAGAGAGTTGGGTATCCACTGTGCCGGGATGGAAGGCCAGCAATTTGACGCCGGGGGCCCGCCGGGCCAGCTCGATGGCGGCACACTTGAGCAGCATGTTGAGGGCGGCCTTGGATGCGCGATAGCCATACCAGCCGCCCGCTCGGTTGTCGCCAATGCTGCCGACCCGAGCGCTGAGAACGGCCAGAGTGCAAGGCTCGCGGCCAAACAGCGGTAACAACTGGCTGATCCAGCGCAGCGGCAGCAAGGCGTTGGTCTGGTAGAGGCGGGTCATGGCATCCAGATTGATTGCTTCGAGTCGCTTCTCTGGCTGGATCTCCCCCTGATGCAGGATGCCGTTGCAGATCACCACCCGATGGGGTCTCGGCGCCAACTCCGCGATGCGGGCTACCGCAGTTGCCATCTGCTCATCGCTGTAATCACAACATAGCCAGTGCAGGGCCGGCGAAGAGGCTCCTGCTGGTGCGGGTTGACGACTGATGGCAATCACTGGCCCGACACCCGCCGCCAACCAGTGTGCGACCAGCGCCGCCCCGATACCGCCAGAAGCGCCAATCACGACGATACCTTCACTCATCTCAGGCTCCTTGTGGGTGCATGATGGATTTCACCATCCGCCAATGTTGTCCTGATTGGCAGATACGATCGTGCCAGCCTGCGGGATCAAGCGGTTAAGGCTGCAATCTTGCCGAGATCCGAGCCGCTGGGTGAAATCCATTCCTATACTGAGGGAAAACCGCAGCGGTCTGCTGCCCGCGCAACCAGAATGAGAGTCACCATGATGTCCAAAGATGGGGAAGAGCGTAAATCTATCCTGACCGAAAGTGGCACCAACGAGCTTGAGATCATCGAGTTTCACCTCAAGAAGCAGCTACCGGACGGTCGTGAAAAAACCGCTTATTACGGGATAAACGTCGCCAAGGTGCGCGAGGTGATCCGGGTGCCGGAGACCACAGATTACCCCAATGCCCAGCGTCATATGGTGGGGGTCTTCTCCCTGCGGGATCGCCTCATCCCGCTGGTGGATCTGGCGGGCTGGCTCGGCATCAAGACCAACCCTGACCCCAGCCACAAGGTGGTGATCGTCACCGACTTCAACAAGATGGCCAACGGCTTTCTGATCGATAGCGTCAGCAGGATCCACCGGGTATCCTGGGAGGATGTGGAGTCCCCCAGCCAGTTTCTGGAAGCGGGGGAGAACGACTGCGTGGTGGCCGTGGTCAGGCGCGATGGCAACCTCATCATGATCCTCGATTTCGAGAAGATCATCGCCGATATCAACCCCGAGCTCAGCATGGAGAAGTACGACGTCACCCAGGATCGCAAGGTGCTTATCGACGATCGCATGATGGCGCTGCGCCAGGGCAAAACCATTCTGGTGGTGGACGACTCGGCCTTTATCCGCAAGATGATCGAAACCACCCTGCGCACCGCTGGCTACAACGTGATCACGGCCAAGGATGGGGGAGAGGGGCTGGAGATGATGACGGATTTCGATCGCCTGGCCCAGGAGGAGAGAATGCCGGTGACCGGCTTCGTCAATGCGGTGATCACCGATGTGGAGATGCCGCGCATGGATGGCATGCACCTGCTCAAGCGTCTGCGGGACACCCCCTCCTACAAGGAGATGCCCATCGTGATGTTCTCCTCTCTGATGAGCGATGACAACCGCCAGAAAGCGCTGCAACTGGGGGCCAACGATACCATCACCAAGCCCGAGATAGGGCGCATGGTGGGGATGATGGACCATATGCTGCTGGGGATTGCCCCGCCCTCGCCCGCCAACAACATCTGACCTGCCGTTAACTTCCAATTAGCCGGTCGAATCCACTGACCGGTGCCTCAAGCGGCCACTCCTTGCCAAGGGGTGGCCGCGCGGTTTTGGCTGTTTGCTGAGATCCCGACGCCCCTTGTCTCCCGGATATGATTCATGTAATGATAATTATTATCATTTGTTGGTGTGAAGCATATGACAGCAACCTGGGTGAAGGGGTGGGTCGAGTCGACCGAAGGTGGCAGCAGCATGAGTCACTGGAAACAGCAGACCAGAGAGGGCAACCGGCTGTTTGACTGCGGCGAGTATCATCAGGCGTTGGCCCATTATCAGCAGGCGCTGTGGCTGGCTCGTCAGCAATTGGTGCAGTGGCACGATGCCGATGAGGCGGTGGCGGCGCTGGTTGTGGCTCACCACAATCTGGCGGATCTGTTGGTGGCCATGACCCTGCCCGATCGCGCCGCCGACCTGCTCTGCTATGTGCACGATTGCCTGCTGGCGACCTGTCACTCCCCCGCTTGCTCCTCTCGCCTGCGAGAGGCTGCTTTGCGCCATACCCGCACAACCCGTGCCGAGTTGCTGACGTTCGTACAGCGCCACGGCAGCCACGCCGGGATCATGCGTTCGCTCGGTCACTGCCTGTGTCAGAGCGAGCCCTCATCCCTGCTCCATTAATCCACACAGAGGTCATCATGAGCCATACCCTGCCAGCCCTGAACTATGCCTACGACGCACTGGAACCCCATATCGATGCCTTGACCATGGAGATCCACCATAGCCGTCATCACCAGACCTATATCAACAACCTCAACGCCGCACTGGAAGGGGCGCCAGAGCTGGCTGCACTGTCGGTAGAGGAGCTGCTGCGCCGCTTCGATACTCTGCCTGCCACCTTGCAGGGGGCGGTCCGCAACCATGGCGGCGGCCATGCCAATCACTCCCTGTTCTGGCTGGTGATGAGCCCGCAGGGGGGCGGTGAGCCGGGTGGTGAGCTGGCTCTGGCTATCGAGCGGGAATTGGGGGGATTCGATGCCTTCAAGCAGGCCTTCACTCAGGCGGCCCTGAGCCGCTTTGGTAGCGGCTGGGCCTGGGTGGTGGTGGACAAGGCGGGCAGATTGCAGGTGGAGAGCAGTGCCAATCAGGATAGTCCCCTGATGCATGGCCATACCCCGATCCTGGGGCTGGATGTGTGGGAGCACGCCTACTATCTCAAGTACCAGAACAAGCGTCCTGACTATATCGCAGCCTTCTATCAGGTGGTGGATTGGGCCGAAGTGGCCCGCCGCTATCAAGCGGCGAGAGGCTGACCTGGTCGCTGGGAATGGGTGTACAGGCTCACCGCCACAACCCGCGCTGTAATAACAAGACCCGCCAGTTGGCGGGTCGTCTGTTTATGGTGCGTCAGTGCTGACGCTGGCGGCTGAAGGGGCCACCGGCAACGTGGGCAAGGCCGCGCTGGGCATCTCGGCGGCGGTTTCTGCCGCGGATTTGGCGGGAGTGACCGGCTCAGTCGTTGCCGCAGCGGATAAAGCTAGCGTGACTTGTTCCGTCACCGCCGAGGCTGATGGAGTAGCTGACTCGGTGGCAACAGCGGCAGAGACTGCCGCTGGCTTTGCCTCATCCACCGCCGGTTTGGGCTGTTTGAGGCAGGGTTGCAGGCTGCCGATGGTACTCAGTGACTGGCAAGGCACAGGCAGACCGATGGGCACAGGAGCGCCGAGGAACTTGGGCCCCTTGTCCAGTACATAGAGGTCGAGCAGCCCCATCAGGCGGGCAAAGACTTCCCGCACCCGGGTGCGGATCCCCTGATAGGCGCTGGGATCCTCGGCATTGAAGCCGACCGCATCGATACCGAAATGGCGGGCGATGAAAATGGCCCGCTCGTTATGAAAGCCCTGAGAGACCACGGTAAAGCGCTCCTGGCCGAACACCTCTTTGGCGCGAACCACTGAGTCGAGGGTGCGGAATCCGGCGAAATCCATATAGATGGCGGAGGCGGGGATGCCCGCCTTGATCAGGGCGCGGCGCATCTGGCGTGGCTCGTTGTACTGCACGGTGGCGTTGTCACCGGAGACGATGATGAAGTCCACCTTGGCATTGTTGTAGAGCTCGGCCGCCGCCTTGATGCGGTATTTGAAGTAGTGGTTGGGACCGCCACCGGAGAGATATTTGGAGGTACCCAGCACCACCGCAACCCGGTTGTAGGGCACCTTGTCCACCTGATCGTAGGTGTAGTGACGGGCATCCGAGACGATCCACTCGCTGTAGCCCAGCAGCATGGCAATCAGGGCCAGCAGCAAAACGAGGCAGGCGAGGAGGATCTTGGCAAACTTCTTCATGCGCGGTGCGGTCAGGGTCTGAAGTTGGGAGTGGCTATCGGCATTCTATTACAACTCGGCCGCTGGCGTCAGGCTTGATAACGGGCGGGCACCTCATTCGGGCAGAGGTTGTCGCAGCAGAGGCCGGGAGAACGGGAGGATAAAGAGAGGGGCTGCGGTGGCAGCCCCTCTGTTAGGTGAAGGTCTATCAGTGGGCGGAGTCGTTACCCTTGCAGGCGTCGGACTCCTTGTTGGCTTGCCACCAGGGCAACAGATCCCTGCTCAGCCATGCCTGATAGGCGTCGCTGTCGTTGGCGATCAGCCGGTCCAGCTCCCCTTCGAAGTCGCTCATCGCCTGCTGCCGATCCGGATTGCGCAGCGCCTGTGCCAGCGCCAGCCAGCTGGCGCCGCGACCGGTATCGTTGAGGAAGCGGTGCACGGTATAGGACCAGGAGTAGACCATCTCGCCACCCTGGTCGTAGTCAAGGTGGAGGATCGCCGCCAGTGTCGGACGCTGGTTGGCGGGGCGGTTTGCCACGTTATCCAGACCCCGGGCAAAGCACTGGCCGTGGGCGATGTACTCTGCAATCCCCTCGGCCCACCAGGTAGTGCGGTTGAGCGGATAGTGGCCGAAGCTGCCGTACTGGTTGAAGCGGCCGTCGAGATAGTGAACATACTCGTGGCGCAGGTTCCACACCTGGAAGGCGGGGCGTTTCCACTCCGCCTCATAGGCGAAGAAGCGGGCCTGATTGCCGGGGCGAGCCGGATCCCCCTCGATATAGATGCCGCCATTGTCGGTGGAGACGCCAAACAGCGCGCTGCCGTAGCGGCCCCAGTCGGCGGAGGAGTTGAAGATCACCAGTTCCAGCGCTTCGTTGTGATCATCGGCCACCGGTTGCCAGCCAGTCTCCATCTGCTGGTGGAAGCGCTGCTCTTCATCACCCAGCTCGCGGCAGATCCCTTCGGCCTGAGCCTGGGTCAGATCCTGAGCGCGCAGACGCAGGGTTGGCGAGCAGGTGTGCTCGAACGGCAGAATATCTTCAATGCGGATCGGTGTGCAGAGCCCGGCGAACTCGCCACTGACACAGGCTTCGCTGGTGCGATCCGTGTAGGTGAGGTAGTAGCTGGAGAGGGTCAGGGAGACCTCTTCCAGCATGGCGGCCGGATGTTGGCCACCCGGGATCAGCCCCTGCTGGCGCATGATGGCGATGACATCGCGATCCAGTTGTTGGCGGTAGGCGATCGCCTTATCCGGGCTGGTGTGATGGAGGTAGCGCATCATCTGGTAGAGGCGGCTGTGGGCATCGAGGATGTTGTTGAAGATAAACAGATCCCGTGAGCCGTCGCGCTGTTTCCAGAGGGCCAGCTCGCTCAGGCCCAGTTGCAGCAGGCTCTGGCGCAATGCCGCCTCCTGCTGCAGCACAGCTGCGCTGAAGTCAGCCTGCTGACCGTAAGAGGCGCTCTGATCGACCAGATTGAGCAGCTCGAACAGGCCATCGGCCCAGGGTTTGTGGCCATTGATCTGTGCCGCATGTTGCACCGCATAGCCGAGCGCCTGGTTGAGCTGGGTCAGCATGGGGGCGGCACTCTGGCGGAAGGCGGCTTGGCCAAGTTGGCCCTGCGCTGCCACGCTCCAGGCTTCCAGCACTGTGCCAGCCTGATCCTGTGGTTCAGCTCCCAGCAGCAATGGGTGGTTGAGCAGATCAATCATCACCCCGGCCAGAGCCCGGGCGGCCTGATCACTCTCTTTGCCAACGCCGCCATGGTAGTTGTGGGCGCGCACATAGTAGAGCAGCTTGTCCATTGCCGGATGGGTCGGCTGGTTGGCCGCCAGCAGGGCACGCATGCCGCGTACCACCGCCATCAGCTTGGCATCATCGTGGCCGTAATCCGCCTGCCAGGCAGGACTGTTCTGGCCGCTCACGTCGGCTACCAGTTTGGCGGCATCGTTGTCGAGCAGATCCACATCGGGCTGCTCGGGCTCGGAGCAGAGACGACCGTTGGCACGGCGGCACCCCAGCTGCTCCTCCTTGCTGGCCAGCACGATGGGGCGATTGAGCACCCGGCTCTCCTGCCACTCTTTGCTCTCTGGCAGGGGTTGCCACTCGCCGCCAGCGACCGGGTATTGGTAGCCGCTATCTTGCAACGTTACCTGAACCTCGCTGCCTGCGGGGATCACCTGACGGCAGATGCGATAGCGGATGGTGTTGCTCCCCTCCTTGCGCTCCTGTGGCTCATCACACTCTTGCTGAGGCGTGAGCTGATCCAGCTGCCACTGATAGCGGCGCCAGACATGGATCTCGCTGACCTGAGCGGCAGCCTGACTGCCTGCCACCGGCTGCAGGCGGAAGAAGATTTGCTCCAACCGGCCATCCCGCTCACTCGGGGTCTCTTCAAGTACCTGCAACTGCTGCCAATCCTGCGGCTGATAGTGCCACTCCGACTCTGCGCAGCGGCCCTGCGGGTTGAGTTCGCAGCGATCCAGCTCCCTTTCGCTCTGACCCAGGATGATGGCTTGTGGCAGCGGCAGACGATCCTGCCGTTGGGCGGTCGGCGTGCCCGCCAGTTGCTCCCAGCGACCCTGCTTGAGGCCATAACCGAAGTCATAACTGCTGGCCGGGATCAGCTTGCCCGCCGGAATCCGATCTTCACAGCGCACGAAGCGGATCTGCCAGCCCGCATCTACCTTGAGCTGCGGCTCGCCACACTGCTGTTCGGCCAGTGCTGCGAGATCGCTGCTCTGCCAGTCGAAGCGACGGTAGACCCTAAGCTGCTGGTAAGGAGCATTGCTGCTGCGCGCCTTGAGCTCGTAGGTGATCTCGGTGATGCGCGCGGCCAGTTGCCGGCTCGATTCGCCAGTCAGCTGATATTGTCGCCAGTCATTGGGGGAGTAGTTGGCTTGCGCCGAGGATGTAGCCAAAAGCAGGGGGCCTGCCAGCAGCATCCACCCGGTACCTGAACGGTTCATTTTTATCCCTTTGTTCTTGTTTGTGTATTGTCTTGCGAGTAATCGCAAGGCAATTTAAACAGTTCCAAAGGGATATCAATTTCCAATTAAAAATCAGATAAATCAATAAGATGATGGCTTTTTGAGTCTGATCGGATTATCGTGGGCTGGCGCCGCAGTAAGGACTCACATGTTTCTTTTTCTGTTTTCAGAGCAGATCGGGAAATTGTGAGTCCGATCTCATTCAGCTTGTTGTGACAAGGTGGTCAGCTGTCGGGCAATCTTGCCCAACTGTTGGCGTGAGGGTTTGAGATTGCCACCGAGATCGGGCCAGGGGAGCCAGTGGTCGGGCACCATAAAGCCGGGCAGGGTGGCACGGATCCAGGCAGCCAGTTCGGAGTCGGGAACCGGCTCGCCGTGCCAGTCGATAAAGGCGGCGGGGCGTTGCCCCCACTCGTCGCTCGGCACCGGCACCACCAGCGCTTGGGCGACGGCGGGATGATCCACCAGTCGCTGCTCTATGGTTTCTGGCTGGATATTCTCACCGCCCGAGATAAAGAGGTTGTCCAGTCGTCCCTCTACAACCAGTTCCCCTGCCGCAGTGAAGCGCCCCTTGTCGCGGGTATGAAACCAGCCCTCGTCATCGAGCGGCAGTTCCAGCTCGCCTGCCCGGTAGTAACCGGCAAACAGGGTGGCGCCGCGCACGCAGATCTCCTGCTCCCTGATACACACTTCCCGTCCCGGTAGCGGTTTGCCAACTATGCCTGCATCGCCGGGGATAGCGGTGCAGACCTGGCTCCCCATCTCGGAGAGACCATAACTCACCTTGGGTTCGAGCCCCATGGCGCAGAGGCGACTCACCAGTGGCTGCGGGATGGCGGCGCCACCGAGCAGCAGCTCGCGCAGGCGGGTACGGGCGGGAGCAAAACCCTCTGCCAGCAGGCGCCAGAGCTGGGTTGGCACCAACGAGAGGTGCGTGATGGGCTGGCACTCCAGCCGCTCCTTGAGGGAGCGTTCACGTTGATCCAGCACCAACGTGGCACCCGCCAGAAAGACCCGAAACAGGATGGCGTAGCCGCCCACATGGAACAGCGGCAGGGAGAGCAGCCAGCCGCAGGCCTCATCGAGGGGAATAAGGGTGGCAGAGCCGCGTGCCGAGGCCAGGTGGTTGCAGAGCCGGTGCACCACCGCTTTCGGCGTGCCGCTGGAGCCGGAGGTGAGGATCATGTTGTTGAGTTGGGTCGATTCCAGCGGCCACGCTTCCTCTCTTGCTGGCAGTTCGCGCGTGAAGTCGAGCTGCAGGGGCTGCCAGTTGCCTGCCGAGATCTCCCCTGCCGACCAGAAGGCATCGGCATCGAGTTGTACCGCCAGCTCGCGCTGCTTTTCGAGAGGAAAGGCGGGGTTGAGCGGGCAGAACACCACGCCGCTGCGTACGCAGGCCCACGCCAGCAGCACATCTTCCAGCGCACCGCGCACCACCGCTACCAGATGATCGCCACGACGCACTCCGGCTTGTTCCAGCTGTTGGCACAGGCTGTTGAGGCGGGCATCGAGCTGGCGGTAACTGAGGGGCGAGGCAGCGTGGATGGCAATGCGGTTCGGGGCTGTGATTGCCCGGTGGCGCACCGGGCAAGGTGTCTGTTCGGGTGAACGGGAGGGGTCAATCACGGTAATACAGTTGCTCCAGTCGGCTCAGATCCGGTTTGCCATCTTCCCCCAGCAGATTGCCCGCCATCCAGCGGCGGGTATCCAGACCCGGCGCCTGTTCGGGAGCCCATTCGCCTGCCAGATGAAAGAGCTGGTTCAGGCCCAGATCCGATTCGAAACAGGAGGAGATGATCACCTTGAGTCGCAGTTCGCGGGCGCGGGCGATCAGCGCTTCGCAGTTGGCGAGTGAACCGAGCAGGGTAGGCTTGAGCACCAGCGCGCGCAGTTGCGGGATCGGCTCCCACGGCTTGCCTTGTGCCAGCAGTTCGTCCAGCGCCACCGGCATGCCGGTGCGGTTGGCGACAAAGGCGATGTCGGCAAAGTCGGCGCAAGGGTCTTCCAGATACTCGATGCGATTCGGGTCGAGGTGGCCGCAGAAGGTCCACGCCTCCTCGCGAGTCCAGCCCTGGTTGGCATCCAGCACCAGCTTGAGGGAGGGGAGGCGGTCGCACAGCAGGCGGATCAGCGCCAGCTCGTCACGCATCGGGTAGCGCGCCACCTTCAGCTTGGCCTTGCCAGGCGTGCGGTGCAGCCACTCTTTCCAGTTGCGCAGCAGCTCCTGGGGGGAGCCTTGAATGAGGGGATAGGGTTCCGGCAGCGGGTTGCGCTGCTCGGGCCATGTCCGGCGCGCGCAGTCGAGGCCAAATTGCACCGACGGCAGCACGGGGTTCGGGGTGTCGCCGGCGGCCAGTGCTGCCAGCGTGGCAAGGGCTTCTGCCTCTGCCTGTTGCAGGCTCTCTTTCGAGAAGCCGGGCAGGGGGGCAATTTCCCCCCAGCCGTCGTTGATGCGCACCAACAGCCCCTCTCGCGCCACCTCCACCTTGCCGTGAAAGGTCAGTGGCTGGGTAAAAGGCAGTTGATAGCGATACAGGGCGAGTGTCATCAGGGGTTCCGCTTGTATTTGGAGAAGTCGGGGCGACGCTTTTCGTTGAAGGCGTTGCGGCCTTCCTGACCCTCTTCGGTCATGTAGAAGAGCATGGTGGCATTGCCCGCCAGCTCCTGCAAGCCCGCCTGCCCATCACAGTCAGCGTTGAGGGCGGCTTTCAGGCAACGCAGCGCCATCGGGCTGTTTTGCAGCATTTCACGGCACCAGCGCACGGTTTCACGCTCCAGTTCGGCCAATGGTACGACGGTGTTGACCAGACCCATGTCGAGGGCTTGCTGGGCATCGTACATGCGGCAGAGGAACCAGATTTCGCGGGCTTTCTTCTGGCCGACGATACGAGCCATGTAAGAGGCGCCCCAACCGCCGTCGAAGGAGCCCACTTTCGGGCCGGTCTGGCCAAACTGGGCGTTGTCGGCGGCGATGGTCAGGTCACACATCATGTGCAGCACGTGGCCGCCACCGACTGCGTAACCGGCCACCATGGCAACCACAGGTTTCGGGCAGGTGCGGATGTCGCGCTGGAAGTCGAGCACGTTGAGGTGGTGAGTCCCCTCGTCATCGCGATAGCCACCGTAGTCGCCACGGATCTTCTGGTCGCCGCCGGCGCAGAAGGCTTTCTCGCCAAAACCGGTCAGGATGATGGTGCCGATCTGATCGTCATAACGGGCATCGGCCAGCGCCTGCAGCATCTCTTTGACGGTGCGGGGGCGGAAGGCGTTGCGCACCTGGGGACGGTTGATGGTGATCTTGGCAATGCCATCGTTGGACTTGTGATAGAGGATGTCCTCGTAACCGGCGGAGCAATCCTGCCACTCAACCGGAGCGTACAGTTCCGCTTCCGTCATTGCTTCAATCATGGTTTTTTCCTTCTGATCTGGGAGAGTGCAGTTGAGCACCGAGTTGAACTCTGAGTTGAGCAATCCTGGCATGTTGAACAGGTGCATACAGTTCAGCTTCCGTCATTGCTTCAATCATGACTCGTCTCTTCTTGTTGGTTGACCCACTCCGCGAGGAGTCGGGCAAAGTTATCAGGCTGATGGGCGTGCAGATTATGGCCGCCATCAAGCACCAAGTGGTTGATTCTGCGATCCTGGTTCGCCAGCTGGCAAGCCAGCTGATGGAATTTGTGATCCCGCTTGCCACTCACATAAGTAACCGGCACCTGGCTCGCCATGAGCCAGGTGGCGAGATCCGGCTGCTTGCCGAGCGAGGTGGCACGCAGCATGGTGGCGATGCCCTGACCGTCGTTGCCAAGGCGGCGGGCGATCTGGCTGGCCCGGGCCGCATCGTCAAGATCGGCAAACACCCCTTGCCGGTACCAGTCTGCCAGCACGTCAGCCAGGGGCTCACGCTCAAAGCGCTGCGCCCACTGTTCATCGTGCTGGATGCGGGCGGCCCGTTCATTGTCTGGTAGCCCCGGGTGGCAGTTCTCCAGCAGCAGCCCCCGCAGCCCGGCGGGCTCGCGGCTGGCGTGATCGAGGGCCAGTCGCCCACCCAGCGAGTAACCTGCCAGCAGATAGCGTTCAATGTTGCGGCTGGCCAGCTCGGTGACCAGCCACTGGTGGCTCTGCTCAAAGTCGCTGACGTTGAGATCGCTATGCTGACCGTGACCCGGCAGATCGAGGGCGATGCAGTGGATGGCGGGCAGCCGGTCGATCACCGGTTGCCAGTCGCCGCTATCCCCCAGCAGGCCGTGCAGTAGCACCAGCGGTACATTGGCATCTTTATTTGCCACGGATGGCGGCCCCCAGCGCCTTGAGATCATCGGCCACCTGCTCGCTCGGTACCCGGATCTCGATCAAGGTAACGCCATGTTGGAGGGCGGCGCTGTAATCCTGTTCGAACTCGGGCAGGGTGGTCGGCGCCCGATAGGCGAGACCAAACATGGCGGCAGCATGTTCAAAACTGAGGCCGTGGGGCAGCCGATAGTAGCTCTCCAGCAGCGCCCCTTCGGTGGGCACCGGCAACATACGGAATATGCTGCCGCCATCGTTGTTGAGCAGGATCACCACCAGCGGTCGGCTCGCCTTGCTGAGCAGGGCGAGGCTATTGAGATCGTGCAGGGCGCTGAGATCCCCAAGCAGCAGGGTAGTGGGCTCATCACTGTCCTGCTCGATTGATTGGGCAAACCCGTAGGCGGTGGCGATCAGGCCATCGATGCCGGAGGCGCCACGGTTGGTCATCACCCGGCTCGGCCACTTGCCCGTTTCGCCGAGCATATCCATCAGTCGGGCAGGCATGCTGTTGCCGACAAACAGTTGCCCTTCGATCAGGCGGTTGAGGCGATGGCAGACCCCAAGCTCGGAGAAGTGCTCGCAGGCGGCGGCGATCTGCTGGCTGGCGTTATGTTGCAGCTCGGCCAATGTGTGCCAAGGGGCTTGTGTGGTGACCGGATGGGCTGAAGCAAAGGCGCTGGCACTGCAGAGCAGCCGGTTGCGCAGCCGGTAGTCGGGATCGAGCCGCGCCGGTTGCGGATCCACCAGCCAGTAATCCTGCCATGAATGGTGCTTGATGAACTGGCCGAGCCGCTTGGAGACCAGTCGTGCGCCAAATTGCAGCAGCACCTCGGCGCGGCCCAGCTCGGCGACGAATTCAGAGTCGTTGAGCGCCATATCCATGTGGATGAGGTTGCGGCTGTCGAAGCGGATCTGGCTCTGCAGATCCGCCAGCAGCGGCCAGCCGAGTTGCTCCGCGAGCGCGGCGGCGGTCTGTGCCTGCTTCGGGTCGGTAATGCGACCAGCCACAACGATGCCGCGCTGTTGGCGAAAGGTTTCCCACTCCGCCTGAGGGGGGCAGGTCGGCTCGCTTTGCTGCCACGGGCTCCAGGGCTTGTGCGAGCTGAGCCAGTCACCGAGGGGGGCCAGATAGTCGGAGAAATCCTGATAGTGCTCGCCCGGATAGAGGGGCTCGGGGTACATGCAGTTGAAGTGCACCACCCCGGGTGTGAGCGCCTGTTTGGCCAGCGCCTGATCCACCGAACTCAGCACAAACGCCGCCGGAATGGTCGGGGTGGGGCTCGGCAGGTTCTGTTGATAGACGGGGTAGTGGCCGAAGATCCCCTGCTGGTCGATCGCCTGATTGGCGCCGTTGTCGATAAGCTCGTGAGGACGATCGGCGGAGAGAATAATCAGCGGCACGCCGGTGAGCTGGGCCTCTGCCACGGCGGGCCAGAGGTTGGCTACCGCGGTGCCCGAGGTCATGATCACCGCCACCGGCCGGTTGCTCCCCTTGGCCAGCCCGAGCGCCATAAAGCCGAGGCCGCGCTCGTCAAAGTGCAAGTGACGACGAAAGCCCTGATGGGCGGCGGCGGCCATGGTCAGCGGCGCGGAGCGGGAGCCGGGGGCCAGCGCGATGTCGCGCACCCCGAGGCGAAAGAGCTCCTCCAGCAAGAGGGAGGACCAGACGTGGTTGAAGGTGGCGTGCTGGCTCGAAAACGGTGTGCAGGCAAACTCTTCGCTGGCAGGCTCTTTACGGGTGGGCATAGGGGCTCTCGTAGCGTGAAAAGGGTGAATGACTATCCCAGCAGGGAGAGCACATTGGCGATCTTGTTGTCGAGTTCGGCCCACTCGGCGACAGGCTCGGAACCGGCGACAATGCCGGCACCGGCAAACAGGGTAACGCTGCCCGGTTGAATACGGGCGCTGCGAATGGCGACCGAGAACTCGGACGTCTCCCGACTCAGCATGCCGCAGGCTCCGGCGTACCAGCCCCGATCGTAGGGTTCGAACTCTCGGATAAAGGCGAGCGCTGCCTCGCGCGGAGCGCCGCCCACCGCCGGCGTCGGGTGGAGGGCGTCGAGCAGCTGCCAGTCGCAGACCCCGGGCTTGAGCTCGGCTTCGATATCGCACCTGAGGTGTTGCAGCAGCCGCAGTTTGAGAATGCGCGGCTCGGTCAGTGTGGCATCGTGGGTCAGTGGTGCCAGTCGGCTGAGGATGTCGGCGTGCACCAGCCGGTTCTCCAGCCGGTTCTTGCTGTCGGCCAGCAGCTCGGCGGCTAGTTGGGCATCCACCTCTTCATCACCGGAGCGGCGTATGGTGCCCGCCAGCGCCTCGGTAAAGAGGTGGCGATCTTCCCGGCGGTAGAGCCGCTCGGGGGAGCAGGCGATAAAGGCCTGCTCGGGGGAGAATTGAAAACCGAAGTGGAAGCAGTCCTGGGCATGGCGGGCCCACTGGTCGAGCATGGCCCAGGGATTGATATCCGCATCATGGTTCGGACTGGTCAGCTGGCTCTCCCGCGATAGCACCACCTTGGGGGTGTGGGCCTGAAAATCGGGGGCGGTGACGCGCTCCACCAGCGTCTGCCACTGGGCGGCACCGGGGCAATCCTGTCGCTGCCAGGGCTGCTTTTGCAGGGCGGGCAGCGGGGCTTCCGGGCGCAGGGCATCGAGAGCGGCGTTGGCCGCCTGCAGTTCGGCCTCGAGATTGTTTTCATCCAGCCAGAGGTTGAGGCAGAGACTGACGCACTCGCCACGGCGCACCAGCTCGATGCGGGGCAGCACGAAACGGCAGGGGCCAAACCCTTGCCAGCCGGATTGGTCCGGATCAAACGCCAGTCCGCCATAGTAGCGGGGGCTGTCGTCATGATGCTGGTTGGCAGTGTTAGTGCACACCTGCTTGATGGCGTGCGGCTCGGTCAGTTCATGGATGGCGCCCAGCGCGACATACTCGGGACGAGCCTCTCCACGGGCCTGCCAGTAGATGCGGGGATAGAGGGTTTGCGCCGCGAGCCAGCCCAGAAAGGAGCGGATTTCGATCGCCACTCGCAACCGTACGAAGCCGCTGACGTTGCTGTGACGCAGGGCGTCCAGTTGTTGCTTGATATGGGTCTGAGCCAACATGGATTCTTGTCTGAGCCGGGTAGTAACGAGCGATCCGGTAGCTGGATGCCGTAGGTTTATGCCAAAGGGCGATGATTTCCTATATATTATCTGCCCATTCGTCCATGTAAATCGCCCGCGGGAGCTTCACTCTCCGGGGCCAAGTATACCCAAATCCGGTTCGATAACCCTTAACACGATCAATATCCGATTGTTTGGCCATCACAAAATGACAAATACCTTCTCTGTTTGGTTGCTGGCGGCGCGTTTGCGAACACTGCCGCTCGCCTGCTCTTCCATCCTGCTGGGCTCGGGGCTGGCTGCCAGTCGTGGTGCCTTCGATGGCACCATCATGGCGCTCTCCCTGCTGACCGCCATCCTGCTGCAGATCCTCTCCAATCTGGCCAACGATTACGGCGATGCGGTCTCCGGCGCCGACAACGGTGAGCGGATCGGCCCGCAGCGGGCGGTGGTCTCCGGCCTTATCACCAAAAAGCAGATGTGCGTGGCGATGGGGCTGACTGCGCTGGCGGCGGTGGCCAGTGGCCTGCTGTTGCTGGGCTGCGCCTTCGGTGGCCAGTGGCTACAGATTTTGGCATTTGTGGTGCTGGGTGGCGCGGCCATCGTGGCGGCGGTGACCTACACGGTCGGCAAGACTCCTTACGGCTATCGCGGGTTTGGCGACATCTCGGTGTTCCTCTTCTTCGGCCTGCTCGGGGTGCTCGGCTCCTACTACCTCTTCACCAAGACGCTGGAGTGGGATCTGCTATTGCCTGCCACCGCCTGTGGCCTGCTGGCAACCGCCGTGCTCAATATCAACAATGTGCGCGATATCGAGACCGACGCCGCCAGCGGCAAGATCACTTTGGCGGTGCGCCTTGGCCGCAACCGTGCCATCGCCTATCACTGGGTACTGCTGGGGGCGGCGCTGCTGGCGACCATCGTCTTTATCCTGATCCAGCCCGCCAGTTTCTGGCCGTGGATCTTCTTGCCCGCCATGAAGCCTCTCAGCGATGCGGCCAAGACCCTTCGCGAAAGCTACGATGGCGAGGTGCTGACCGGTTCCCTCAAGAAGACCGCCATCAGCGCGTTTCTGTTCAGCCTGCTGCTCTCCATCGGGTTGGCGCTCTCCTGACCGCTGGTCGCAGCGCGCCAAGGCGAACAATGAAAAGGGCTCTCGAGATGGGAGCTCTTTTTGGTTTTGGCGGGTTTAGCTGGCGCGCGCCACCCTGAGGGGGCGGCGGGAGAAAATCAGGGTATCCAGCAGCCAGATGGCGACCATGGAGGCGCCCACCAGCGGGAAGGCGATCCCCAGCAGGATCAGAAGGGCGATGGCACCGCGCATCGGCGGGAGTTTGGCAGGCAGCGGCGGCGCGGCGAGACGCCCTTGCGGGCGGCGGCACCACCAGATCCACAGACCGCTCACTGCGCTGGCCAGCACCATCAGGCAGATAAGCAGCATGGCGAGCTGATGGGGCCAGCCGTAGAGCTTGCCCATGTGCAGCATGACGCCGCTCTCCACCGTCTTGGCGACCGTGCCGTAATCCTGCCAGCGCACATCGGCCAGCACCTTGCCGCTGTATTGATCGATATGCAGGGTGGCGTCGTTGCGCGGATCGTCGGCAAACAGGGCGATGGTGTAGACGCCGGTGGCACCGACCGGCGGGGTGATGCTGTAACCTGGTTGGACTCCCCGCTCATGGGCGATCTCGACCACCCGTTGCAGCGCAATACGCTGGCTTGCCATCACCACTCCCTCATGCTCGCCGTGGTTCATGGCACCGTGATCGTGCCCCTCATCGATCGGCTGCGAGCTGGGCATAGGGGTGTTCTCCACCGCCCAGGGGACGGTCTGCTCGTGGGCCTGATTCAGGGTGCGGGCCAGCGGTGCCGATTTGGGCACCTCGTTCCACATGGCGGCCGGGAAGCGGTTCCAGACCGCGGCAAACTGATCGCCCCAGAAACCGGTCCAGGTCATGCCGCTCAACAGCAATAGCAGCAGGAAACCGGCTCCCCAGAAGCCGACCACAGCGTGCAGATCCCGCCACCAGAGACGTCCGCGCTGGCTCACTCTGGGCCAGAGGATGCCGCCCACCCCGGGCCCCTTGCGTGGCCACCAGAGGTAGAGGCCGCTCAGCAGCAGTACCAGCCCCCAGCCTGCAGCCAGCTCGATCAGCCGATCCCCCGTGGTGCCGAGCAGCAGGTCGGCGTGCAGGGAGCGAGCCACCGCTTGCAGATTCCACTTGTTGTCCATGGTGCCGAGCAGGGCGCCGCTGGCGGGATCCATAAACAGGGTCAGTTCCTTTTCACCCCGATTGACGATGAACTGAGCGCTCAGATCGGGAGCGGCAGGCGGCAGGTACTTACGCAGGCTGGCATCGGGCATGGTCATCATCGTCTTGGTCAGCAGCTGGTCGGCACTCAGTGTCTGGCTGGCGGGGGTGACCTTCATCAGCTCTGGGTACATCAGGTTGTCGAGCTGGGGTTTGAACAGATAGACGATCCCGGTCAGTGACAGCAGGATCAGGAAAGGGGCGACAAAGAGACCGGCGTAGAAGTGCCAGCGCCAGATCCGTTGGTAATGACTCAAGTCCCTGTTTTTCATTGCACATCCTTGTTGGGGTGCCAAACCTTTCGGCTGGTGGAATGTTTGTGGCGGCGCGGATAATAGCAGTAACGTTTCGTTAACTGCAATCACACATCTTGAGCCCGATTCAGTGCGGGGGTCGGTAACATGAGGTGCCGACGGTTTGCTGGATAGGATGATCACGCTTTGGGGAAAGCCTGTTTGCTGCTGGACTTTTCTTTATAAATTATTACCTTGTGGTAACAATTTGCAGGCGATGGTGGTGGTAACGGAATGGGAGCAGTCATGCAGCCACATGGGCAATTTGACATGGAGCGCAGGGGCCAGATGCTGATCTGCCGCCCGAGTGGCCCCTTCAATCTGGCTGGTGCCATGGCCTATGAGGCGCGCTTTCGTCACGAACTGGCCGGATTGATGGATGGCCCCTGGGGGATTGTCGAGGTCGCGACCGAGTTTGAAGCGGCCGGGCCCGAGGTGCTGGCCCGTTTTCGTCGCCAGTTTGGCTGGTGTGCCGAGAGTGGCTGTCAGTTTCTGGCGGTGGTCTTCGTGGGGGGCTTCAAGCGCTATCTGGCGGATAACATTTTCAAGGGATTGCCCTTTCGGGCGGTACGTTACTTCGAGCAGGAGGCAGCGGCCATCCAGTGGCTGGGAGAGCAGCTCAACATCGCTCCCTGTGAACCTGCGAGCGCTTGACCACCCCGCTCCCCGCGTGGACGGGCTTCACTCCAGCTTGATAAACCACTTGTCCCGCTCGTCAACGCAGTCGGGTTCACCCATTTCGAATTCGCGGCAGATCAGCGGTCGCACCTCGTAGATATGGCACATCATGGTGTTGCGGTCGAGGGCAGCGCACCAGCCATCGTCCAGCCGGCGCATGACCGGTATCTCGCCATCCCGTTCCAGTACATAACGGTCCGGCACGCCGGTATCGGTAAAGAGCATCACTTCGAGGCGGCAGCAGCAGGCTTCGCAGTTCTGGCAGCTCACATCGGTTTGGATTGCTTGGGTCATGGTGCCTGTCTTGCCGCATGGCGGCATCGGAGATATGAAACAGGCGCCTGTCAGGCGCCTGTGGTCTGGCTAACGGCTTGCAAAGAACCTTAGCCCAGTTTGCGGGCGCGGTAGCTGCGACCCTTGATCTTGCCTTCCTGCAACCGCTTGAGGGCGGTGCTCGCCACGCTGCGCTTCACGGCGACGTAGGAGTACTGCTCGGAGATCTGGATCTTGCCCACATCGGCACCGGCAATGCCGCCTTCTCCGGTCAGGGCGCCCAGAATGTCACCGGCCCGTACCTTGGTCTTGCGGCCTGCATCGATGGAGAGGGTCACCATCTGCGGGGCGATTGGCTTGATGTCGCGGCCGATGCTGTCGAGATCACCCAGCGGCATCGGAGCCTGCTGGTACTCTTCGATAAAGTTGACGCGCTGGGCCTCGTTCGGCTGATAGAGACTCAGGGCCAGACCCTGCTGGCCGGCGCGACCGGTACGGCCGATGCGGTGCACGTGCACTTCCGGATCATAGGTCAGCTCGTAGTTGATGACGGCGCCCAGCTCCTTGATGTCGAGACCGCGGGCCGCCACGTCGGTGGCCACCAGAATGGTGGCGCTGCCGTTGGCAAAACGCACCAGCACCTGATCCCGCTCGCGCTGTTCCAGATCGCCGTTCAGCGCCAGCGCCGAGAAACCCTTGGCGGCCAGATGGTCGGCCACGTCGTTACAGGCGCGTTTGGTGTTGCAGAACACCACGCAGGAGGTTGGCTGATAGTGGCTCAGCAGCCAGGTGAGGGCGTCGAGGCGCTGGCCGGCAGGCACTTCGTAGAGCTTCTGTTCGATGGCGCTCCCCTCGTGCAGGGATTCCACGCTCACCTCGACCGGATTGCGCTGCACGCCGCGGCTCATCTGGGCGATCCCTTCCGGATAGGTGGCGGAGAAGAGCAGGGTCTGACGCTGCTGGGGGGCATAGCTGATGACCCGGTTGATATCTTCGCCAAAGCCCATGTCCAGCATGCGATCCGCTTCGTCCAGCACCAGCGTCTTGAGGCCGGATAGCTCCAGCGTGCCTTGCTCCAGATGCTTGAGAATGCGACCCGGGGTGCCGACGGCGATGTGGGCACCAAAGCTCAGGGTGGCGGACTGCGGTGCGGTCGGGGTACCGCCACACAGGGTCACCAGCTTGACGTTGGGCAGGGCGCGCGCCAGACGACGGATCTCCTGAGCCACCTGATCCGCCAGTTCGCGGGTCGGGCAGAGCACCAGCGCCTGCACTTCGAGGCGGTTGACGTTGAGCTTGGCCAGCAGGCCGAGGCCGAAGGCGGCGGTCTTGCCGCTGCCGGTTTTTGCCTTGGCGATCAGGTCTTTGCCATCGAGCACCAGGGGCAGGCTCTGGGCCTGGATCGGGGTCATCTGCAGGTAACCCAGGCTTGTGAGGTTCTCTTGCAGGGCGGGGGAGAGATTGAGGCTGCTAAATTCGCTGTTGTTCACAAAAGGACTCTATTTCGGAGAAAACGGGGATGCGCGAGCGCTAAGGCCGCGCATCATACCAGAATGTGGCACCGGATGTGGCGGATTTTTGAACGGCTGGCCACGAGGGGCCATGAAAGGTTCATTTGTTGCCAAACCAATCGCGGGCGAGCACTGACAATGTAATAAGGACTATTTTTCAAACACACATCTAATTATTTATCGCGGATAAACGTTTTCTGTTTTCAGTATTTTAATATAATGACTGGAAAATATTATGCGAGCAGTTACTGCGCCACAGGGAATGTTACGAAAATGCTGATGAAATATTTTCAAAGAACATAAAAACGGCTTCGCCATTACTCAACATGATGTTTTAAAAGGATTTATGTTATCTGTGTTGCGCGATTAATATCAGTTCATTGCACAATTAATTTAAAAACGTTTGTATTATCCTGCCTCCATAATATTGCGCGGGATTGTGATGGCTATCTGATTTTTAAATGTGCAAATGTCTATGATGGCGCCGGTCAAAAATTACAATTTACTCAGGTGCTACAGGTATGGAATACGTTCACTTTGTGCTCGGACTGGTGATGGTCCTCGCTCTCTCTCTGCTGGCTAACCGCCACAACTGGAAACAGATCAAGCTGCGTTATATCGGCCAACTGCTGGTGGTCGAACTGGCGCTGGCCTGGTTCATGCTGAACTCCGAAGTGGGTCTGGCGGTGGTGGGTGGCTTCGCGGCCGGCTTCACCAAGTTGATGGAGTTTGCCAAACAGGGTACCGACTTCGTGTTCGGTGGTCTGGTCAACGAAGGGGCCTTCTCCTTCTTCCTGATGGTGCTGATGCCCATCGTCTTCATCTCCGTGCTGATCGGTATTCTGCAGTACATCCGCCTGCTGCCGCTGGTGATCCGCGGTATCGGTACCGTGCTGGCCAAGATCAACGGCATGGGCAAGCTGGAATCTTTCAACGCCATCAGCTCGATGATTGTTGGTCAATCCGAGAACTTCATCGCCCTCAAGAACATCCTGCCGCACTTGAACGAGAAGCAGATGTACACCCTGGCTGCGACGGCCATGTCTACCGTCTCCATGTCCATCGTCGGTGCCTACATGCAGCTGATCGAGCCACGCTACGTGGTTGCTGCGCTGGTGCTCAACATGTTCAGTACCTTCGTGGTGCTCTCTCTGATCAACCCCTACGAGCCGGATAACTCCGTGACCGACATCAAGGCCATTGCCGAAGGTGACGAGCACCACACGCCGAAGAAAGAGAACTTCTTCGAGATGCTGGGCGAGTACATCATGGCCGGTTTCACCGTTGCCGTTATCGTGGGTGCCATGCTGGTGGGCTTCATCGCCCTGATCGCCCTCATCAACTACCTGTTCGAGATGGCATTTGGCGTGAACTTCCAGTTCGTCATGGGCTACCTCTTCTACCCGATCGCCTGGATCCTGGGTATCCCGAGTGGTGAAGCGCTGCAAGCGGGCTCCATCATGGCGACCAAGCTGGTAACCAACGAGTTCGTGGCGATGATGGATCTGGGCAAGGTGGCTGCCGAGCTCTCTCCGCGCACCGTCGGCATCCTCTCCATCTTCATGGTCTCTTTCGCCAACTTCAGCTCCATCGGTATCATCGCTGGTGCGGTAAAAGCGCTGAACGAAGAGAAGGGCAACATGGTTTCCCGCTTCGGTCTGAAGCTGGTCTACGGTTCTACCCTGGTCAGCCTGCTCTCTGCGGTTATCGCTGGCATCATGATCTGATCCTCTGGCGGCACCCGCCACGGTTTGAGCCCCTGACCTCGTCAGGGGCTTTTTTGTTTCTGGCTCACAGCCGCCAGCCGCACCACCAGCCGGCGACCAGCAGGGTGAGGGTGCAAAAGCCGGTTTCGATGGCACCGCCGCTGCGCAGCGGCCAGCCCGGCAGGCGGTAACGGCGCTTGATGGGCCAGAAGAGCGGAATGCCCGCCGGGGTGAGCCAGTCCCCCAGCAGATGGCTGAGGTAGCCGACGATCAGGGCATCCTTGACTCCCATGGGCAGGGTGTCCGGCGGCAGGCTCTGGTTCAGCCCCCAGACAGCGGCGGCGACCGCCAGCAGACTGTGGGTGAAGCCGCGATGGCCGAACAGCCGCGACAGAGGTTTCGAGATCCACGGCAGTCGTTGCCCCAGCACCGATTTGGGGTGGTCGAGGTCGGGCAACAGGGCGCTGGCCAGCGCGGCAGGGATGGTCTGCCACAGGCTGGCATCGGCCAGTGCCGGAGTGAGCTGCAGTTTATGGGCGATCAGGGTGCAGGTAACGGAGAAGAGCAGGTGCCCTTGGGCGGTCATGATGATTACGGCGTGGACAAGATGGCGGCGCATCTTACCAGCCTGACGGTTGTGGTCAGCTCTTATTTTAAAAATCAGGATGTTACGGCGAAAAAGCGCCCATGTTGGGCGCCTTTAGGGTCTCTTTACAGCTTGCCTTTGACCAGCCACTTGTCGAGGGCGTTGGCGAAGCGCTGTTTGTCAGCGGCATTGAAGGGGGCCGGGCCGCCGCTCTGCACGCCGGCCGAGCGCAGCTCTTCCATAAAGTTGCGCATGCCGAGCCGCGCCTTGATGGTCTCGCGGGTGTAGATCTCGCCACGGGGGTTGAGCGCCTCGCCGCCAGCATCGATCACCCAGGAGGCGAGAGGAATATCGCCGGTGATCACCAGATCGCCGGGCTGAACCTGCTGGGCGATGACATGATCTGCCACATCGAATCCCTTCTCCACCTGCTGGGTTTTGATGAAGGGCGAGGGGGGCACCCGCAACCCCTGATTGGCCACCAGGGTGGTGACGACCTGGGCGCGGTGGGCGGCGCGGTAGAGGATCTCCTTGACCGGAATGGGGCAGGCATCGGCATCAACCCAGATGGGCATGGCATGGTTTCCTGTAGTGAAAGCGGATGGAAAACGAGAGCGGGCATGTTAACACAGGCCTCCCCTTCCCGGCGCGGGGCTGAGTCGGCCCAACCTTTGGTGTAAGCTGGGGCCAGCACATGAAACGAGAAGGAGACGAGATGGATCGGGTGCCCGGTGAAGTGATTTATGCCCTGACCCTGGATGGCAAGGGTGGCATGGCGCCGCTGACGGCGGGAAGCGAAGTCCCGGCGGCACATCCCGGCTGGCTGCATCTGGATTACGGCAATCCCGATTCGGCGCGCTGGCTGTTGCAGACCCCCTTGCTAAGCGAGGCGGCCAGGGAGTCGCTGCTCGGCCAGAGCAATCGTCCCAAGCTGGTGCGGATGGGGGAGACGGTGCTGCTGATCCTGCGTGGCATCAACCACAACAAGGATCACAGGCCCGAAGAGATGGTGGCGCTGCGCATCTTCATCACCCCGGATCTCATCATCAGCAGCCGTCGTCGTCCGCTGCTCTCCGAGCAGGATGTGTTCAACCAGCTCAAGCTGGGGGGGGGCGCCGATACCCCGGCCGACTGGCTGGTGGAGATCTGCGATGCCCTGACCGATCGGGCGGGGGAGTTTGTCGAGGAGCTGCACGACAAGATCCTCGATCTGGAGGAGATGGTGCTGATGCGCGACATGCCCGCCAATGGCCGCTTGGCGCTGATCCGCAAGCAGCTCATCATGATCCGTCGTTACCTCTCCCCCCAGCGGGATCTGGTGGCACGGCTGGCCAACGAGAAGATCAGCTGGCTGGATGAGGATGATCGCCGTCGTCTGCTCGATATCGCCGATCGGCTGCGGCGCTGGCTCGATGACCTCGATGCCGGGGTGGCACGCACCGCCGTGCTGGCAGACGAGATCAACAATCTGATGGCGGAGGCGACCAACCGCCGCGCCTACCAGATGTCGGTGATGGCGCTGCTCTTTTTGCCCGCCAGCTTCCTGACCGGCCTGTTTGGCATCAACCTCGGCGGTATCCCCGGGGCCGAGAATCCGACTGCCTTCTGGGTCTTCTGTGGTTCGCTGGTGGCGCTGGCCAGCGGGCTGGCTATCTGGCTCAAACATCGGCGCTGGTGGTAAGGAGGCATAACCCATGTGGCAATCAATTGGCCTGACCCTGCTGCTGTTGCTGGGGCATACCCTGATCCGGCGGCTTATTCACAAGAGCCTGCTGGCGCTCGGTCAGAGCAGGCAGGTGAGCGAGAACCGGGTGCTCTACGTGGCCCATGTGTTCCACTTCCTGCTCGGCTGCGCCACCTTGCTGGTGCTGGCCGGGGTGTGGGGGCTCGACTTCTCCCGACTGGTGGTGCTCGCCTCCTCCTTTTTTGCGGTATTGGGGGTCGCCATGGTCGCCCAGTGGTCGATCCTCTCCAACATCACCGCCAGCATCACCATCTTCTTCGCCTTTCCCTACAAGATTGGCGACCGGATCCGCATCCTCGACAAGGATGATTCGGTCACCGGCGTCATCACCGAGATCGGCCTCTTCTATGTGCGGGTGCGTGATGACAACGGCGATCTGGTCACCTATCCAGCCAACCTGATCCTGCAAAAGCCGGTCAGGAAGCTGGAGGGCAAGGTGGCGGAACCGCTGCAACCGGAATAGAAAGCAACCGGAATAACAAAAGGCTCCCTCGGGAGCCTTTTTAGTGTGTGGTGGATGGCGCTAGCGTTCGAAGAAGCGGTAGAGGTGCTCCACCTGAACCGGGCAGTCGGCCACCTGATGCAGATGTTCGCGGGCCTGCTCGACGGTGCCGAAACTGACCGGGCAGCCGAGGGTGTCGGTCAGCTCGTAGAGGGCGCCATCCTTGCCTCTGAATTCGATGAGCCAGCCGGGAATAGCCACATCGTGGAGTATTTCAGCCTCTTGCAGGATCTGTTGCTGATAGAGCTTACGAAGTTCACTGACTGTCATGATGCTCTCCTGTGGGGAATATCCAGCTCCAGTCTATGCCTGCCCTTTATATGCGGCAACGGGATCAGCCCCGCAGGCACTGCCATGCCCAGCGGATGCGGATAAAGGTCTCTGCATTGCCGCCCCGATCCGGATGGTGCAGCAGTGCCAGCTCCCGCCAGCGGCGGCGGATCGCCTCCTGACTCGCCCCTTCATTCAACTCGAACAGGGCCAGCGCCTCGGCTTTGTGTCCCTCCCCGTCATAAGCGCGCCAGAAGCGGTTGAGCAGGGCTTCAACTTCGGCACGATCGGTCTGCCAGAACACCTGCCAGTCGAGATAGTAGCTACGCAGATTTTCGCCAAGGGCAAAGCCGTGGTTGGTTTGTAGGTTCTCGGCCAGCGGTTCGAGCCGGATATCCAGGGTGCTGATCACCAGCCACCAACCCTCTTCATAAAGCTCGGCTTGCAACTGATAGAGGGCGTTCATGATCAGGAAGTTGACCCGAAACAGCTGCAACTGCTCGTCGTCGGCCAGCCGGGGGATCTCCCCCTGCTGGCGCAGAGCCGCCATCAGTTCATGCACCTTGTAGCTGCCCGCCGCCTGTTGCAGCAGCACCAGCAGAGGGGCGATCAGCGGGTTGGCGTTCTGGTCGCTCATGGGGGGGATTCCTCCGGATGAGAGCAGTGGTGACAGCTGGGGCCACCGTACAGGCGAGGGGGCGATGAGCCAGAGTGACATCTGCCAGAGGGCGGGGCAAGACGCGGTGGCAAGGGCGGCGCAGAAAAAGACCGCCAGCAGGCGGTCATGTCATTTCATGTGGCCGGATTAGATGGGGCTCTCCTTGTGGAGCTCGCCGACACAGTCGGCCAGCGCCAGTACCAGTGCGGAGCGCACCATCTGATCGAGCCGGTTGAGCTGCATCTGGTAGAAGGCCCAATCCTCTTCGCTGGCGGGGGGCTCCAGCTTCATCATGCCACCCTGATTGACCCCGTGCAGGCGGTCGAGCAGATCGCGGATCGGCTTGTCGCTGAAGCGGTAATCCTTGGGGTCGCGCACCAGAAAGTCGCGGATCTTGATATAGGCTTCGATATCCTGATAGCGCTCGAGTGAGATGAGGCCGAGGGCGAAGATGAGCTTGAGGCGCACCTCCAGCTGGCCGAGGGGGCCGCTCTGGTTGAGCAGGGGTTCGATGGCGTATTTGACGGCATACTCCTCCTGACGGAACGCGCGTCGCATCAGGGAGTCGACCGCCTCTTCCAGGATGGTCACGGCTTCGAGAAAGAAGCCGCGGGGGCCATCCTGCTCGTTCAGTCGTTCCAGTACTTCATCTTCCTGGTGTGTGGTCATAGGTGCATTGGGTCCAGCTGACAGGGAGAGAGTGGGCCTCTCTCCCGGTTTTTATCATATGGGGCACATTCCCTTGCCATTCAAGCGCTTGGCACGCTATCAGTGGTGGCTGAATGCGCCGCAAGCAGGGTCATTACAGGGTTTCGTAACGGGCGACGATGGCGCTAACCACTTCGCTCTCTTCATCCAGTCCGGTGACGCGGGCCAGCGCTTTGGCCGGGCCAAGCTCCGCCAGCAGGGCTTGCAACTCCACCGCCTGCGGGTCATCGGCATTGCGATAGTGGAGCGCCGCGGCGATCCCCTCCTGCAGCTGCTCGTTGGGCAGGCCGTACTCCAGGGTGCCCAGCAGCGGCTTCACCAGTCGATCTCCCGCCGCCAGCTTGCGCAGCGGCTGACGACCGACCCGGTCAATCTCGTCCACCAGATAGGGGTTGGCGAAGCGGGCCAGGATCTTCTCGATGTAGGCGGCGTGCAGACGCGGGTCGAAGCCGTAGCGTTTTACCAGCACGGCACCGCTCTCCTCCATGGCGCGGCGTACCTTGCTGCGGATCACCGGATCTTCGATCGCCTCGCGCACGGTGCGGTAGCCCCGCAGTTTGCCGAGATAGGCGGTGACGATGTGGCCGGTGTTGAGGGTGAACAGCTTGCGCTCGACGAAGGCCATCAGGTTGTCGGTGGGTTCCATGCCCGCCACCTGTGGCAGCTCCCCCTTGAACTGGGTCTGGTCGACGATCCACTCGCTGAAGCTCTCTACCGTCACTTCCAGCGGATCATCGTTGGCAGCCGCGGCGGGCGGCACGATGCGATCCACCGCCGAGTCGACGAAGCCGATACAGGATTCGAGCGTGGCATGATACGCGACCGGCAGGTACTTGAGTACCTCCCGCTTGAGGTGGCTGGTGCCGCGCACCATGTTTTCACAGGCGATGACGTTCAGCGGTGTCAGGTTGCCGGCATCGAAGCGGGCTTGCAGCCCCTTGGCCAGAGTGCTGGCAATCTTGTCCAGAATGTTGGGGCCGACCGCGGTGGTGACCAGATCGGCAGTGATGATACGGGCGATCACCTCGTGACCGGCGGAGCTCACTGCTGCCACGTTACGCACCACGTCCAGCTTCTGATCTGCCCCCACCACATGGACCTTGTACTCCTGACGGTGGTTGAGCTGGTCGATCAGGGTGTCGTTGACGTCGGCGAAGGTGACCTGATGGCTGGCATCCGCCAGCACTTTACCGATAAAGCCGCGACCGATGTTACCAGCACCAAAATGCAATGTTTTCATGATATTAACCTCTTGAACCAAAGACGATGAAAGATGATTACGCAGCCTGTTCGGCACCCAGCAGATCCAGGAAGGCCTGGGGATCCGTGGTGCTGGCCAGCCGGTCGATGAGACCGGGTTCATCCAGTGCATTGGTCAGGCGGGTTATCACCTGCATGTGTTCGTCGTTGCGGGCGGCGATACCGATCACCAGCCGTGCTACCTCATCGGCAGCCTCGCCAAAGGCGACCCCGGCCGGGTACTGGCAGATGACGATGCCGGTACGCTTCACAAACTCCTTGGCGGCGATGGTGCCGTGGGGCACGGCAATGGATTCTCCGAGGTAGGTGGAGACCAGCTGTTCACGTTCCAGCATGGCGTTGACGTAGTCGGGCGCCACGTAGCCACGCTCCGCCAGCAGTCGGCCTGCGGTCAGGATTGCAGCCTCCTTGTTGTCCGCTTTCAGTCCCAGATGCACGTCATGACGGCTCAGGGTAAAGACTTCGGCTGCCTGCGGCTCGTAGCTGTCGTCGTTGGCGGCCACCAGCAGTTGCGGGTTGGCGACGTCATCGTTGGCGGCGCGGCTCAGGCTCTGTACCAGCTCCTGATAGAGGCCGTTGTCAAGGAAGTTGGTGAGCGAGATATGGTGAGCGTTCGGCGCATGGCGACGGGCCCGCTCGGTCAAATCCTTGTGAGTGATGACCCAGTCCACCTGATCGTCGAGCTGATCGATGGCGCGGTTGGTCACGCTGATATCGAGTCCGGCGGCCTGTACCCGCTTGCGCAGCATGCCGGCGCCCATGGCGCTGGAACCCATCCCCGCATCGCAGGCAACTACGATATTGCGCACTGCCATCAGTTCGCCGCCCGGCTTCTTGGCCGCTGCGGTTTCGGGCTTGCCGCCCTTCATGGCTTTCATCTTGCGAGTGGCTTCACCGAGGGCATCGGCCTCGTCGGCTTCCGGCTGCTGGGCGCGAACGAATACGGCGGCGACCAGGAAGGAGACCAGAGTGGCGCTGATGATGGAGAGGGCGACCCCGATCAGGGAGGCTTTCGGCGTCATCAACAACACTGCGAAGATGGAGCCCGGCGACGCGGGTGAGACCAGACCGGCGTTGAACAGGGTCAAGGTAAAGACCCCGGTCATGCCACCGGCGATCACCGCCAGAATGAGGCGCGGGTTCATCAGCACATACGGGAAGTAGATCTCGTGGATGCCACCGAAGAAGTGAATGATGGAGGCGCCAGCCGCGGACTGCTTGGCCGCACCACGACCGAACACCATGTAGGCCAGCAGCACGCCCATGCCCGGGCCCGGGTTCGCTTCAATCAGGAAGAAGATGGAGCTGCCGTGCTCGGTCGCCTGCTGGATCCCCAGCGGCGAGAAGATGCCGTGGTTAATGGCGTTGTTGAGGAACAGGATCTTGGCCGGTTCGACGAAGATGGAGGTGAGCGGCAGCATGTGGTTGTCCACCAAGAAGCCGACGCCACCGGCAAGCAGGCCGGAGAGCACCTTGACGAAGGGGCCAATCACGAAGAAGGCGAGGATGGCCAGCAGCATGCCGATAAGGCCGGCGGAGAAGTTGTTGACCAGCATCTCGAAGCCGCTCTTGACGCGACCGTCCATCGCCTTGTCGAAGCGCTTGATGGCCCAGCCACCGAGCGGGCCGACCATCATGGCGCCCATGAACATGGGGATGTCGGTGCCCACGATGACGCCCATGGTGGTGATGGCACCTACCACGCCGCCGCGCTCACCGCCCATCAGTTTGCCGCCGGTGTAGCCAATCAGCAGCGGCAGCAGATAGGTGATCATGGGGCCGACCAGCTTGGCCAAGGTTTCATTGGGCAGCCAGCCGGTGGGGATGAAGAGGGCGGTAATAAAGCCCCAGGCGATAAAGGCGCCTATGTTGGGCATGACCATATTGGACAGGAAGCGTCCAAAATTCTGTATCTTGACTTTGGTATCCGGTGATAACATGTCGGGACCCCGTTTTAAGCCTGTTTGATTAAAAGTGGTAGTCGGGATGGCCGGTTTTGCCGAACCGCCATCCCGGTCGTCTAAGCAACTTCAATCTACCAGCTTGCGATCAAATTAGGCTGAAAACGGGGTGTCTTGTGATCCACCTCTCAGATACCCCGTCATACCCCCTCCAGAACCAGTGACCTGCGTCACATTCACATGCTGTAATTCGGCTACATTTCGATCTTTTCTGTTTTGCATGGTCATTTTTTGTGACTCAAGTCACTAAAGTTGTTTTGTGGCTCTCTTGTTGAATGGTGACTTTTGTCACAAATTCAATTTTTGTATTCGAATGGGACAAATCACTCAATTACTCATCAGTGGGTAGTGGCGATGGATCTATCGAAATACTCCATTGCTTACCAATGAATCAATAAATTTGTAACCCGCTTTCAGTTTTTCATGATGTGTTTCAGCCGCAGAGCCGGCGCATCAACCACTCCAACGGGCCTCGCTCGAAGCGCTGATTCCAGAGATTGGCAAACAGCAGCGCCGCCAGGGCGAAGAGGCTGGCGGCCAGCACCACCTCGGGCAGATCCTGCCCCTGCAGCCAGCCGAGCGCCTCCAGCGTCCCCATGCCAAGCATGATATGGGCCAGATAGAGGGTCAGGGTTTGCCGGCCGACTGGCAGCCAAACTCGCCACCAGTGGGCCTCGGGCAGGGCGCGCCCCAGCCAGAGGCAGAGTGCGATCAGGGTGCTGGCCGCTCCCATGCCGAACAACAGATATAGCGGCACCGGGGGAATGGGTTGGGTCGTCAGCAGTGGCGCCAGCTCGAGGTTAGATAAGAGGGTCGATAACCAGAGTGACAGCCCCTTGGCCAGCGCCATGGCACTTACCCCACCAGCCAGTAGCCACCGCTGGGTGGCAGGGTTGGCCAGAGATTGGCGGCTCAGCCAGAGGCCGTAGAGCAGAAAGCCCAGCCAAGGCACCACCGGGTGCCAGCCGTTAAACAGCAGATTGCGGATGAAGCCGGCCAGGGTCCAGAACTCGGGATAGCTGAAGTTTTGCCACTGCCAGCCCCGATCGTAATCGAGCAGGAACAGCAGGCCGACAAAGGTCGCCGCCAGCAGCGGTATAAGGGCTAGCAGCCAAGGGGAGGGAAGCCTGAGACAGCAGGCCCCTAGCAGAAAGTAGACGGCGTAGTAGTGGATGATGTCGGCTGGAAACACCAAGTAGTTGAGCAGGCCCAAGATCAGCAGGAATAGCGCCCGCCTGGCGGTGTGGGTCATGGCTGCCGGCCATGCCAGCTTGCGGGTTGACAGCCCCAGCCCAATGCCAGCCAGCACCACGAAGCTGGCGGCAGAACGGCCCTCCAGCGCATCCAGTATGGCTTTGAGCCAGTCAGGTCCGCCGGTCAAGACTCCCATGGCTATGCGAAAGTTCACCAGTACCATGCCGAGCAGGGCCATGGCGCGGGCCAGATCCAGTCCCTCCAGTCTATTGGATGACGAAGTCATGATTGGTTTGCCTCGCAGAAGATGAATCCATGGCTCAGTTGGCTGGCCCCAGCAGCAGGTCCAGCAGCTGTGGCAGTCGCTGCGCCGCTGAGGGCTGACCCGGATGGAGAAGAAGTGCATCGCGCAGAGCCTGCCCTTCCAGCCCGTCCAGCAGCAGTTGGCTGGTGAGAGTGGGGTCCAGTCTTGCCTCCAGACATCCCTCCTGCTGTCCCCGCCGTATCGTACTGGCAAGGGCATCGCAGATCTGACGCTGGTTGCTGGCGAAGGTGGCTGCCATCTCGGGGTGGCGGGTCAGCTCGGCCAGGATTTCGGTGCCGAGCAGCAGATTCTCCGGTGTCTGCGACCAAGCGAGATAGCCGATTGCAAAGCGGGCCAGTGCCGTGCGGGCGGAGCCCTGATCTAGCTCATCCAACAGGGGTTGCAACTCGCCGGCTTCCAGCGAAGCGATCAGAGCGATCAGCTCCTCTTTGCGGGCGAAGTGGTTATAGAGGTTGCCCAGACTAACCCCTGCGGCGGTGGCTATGTCGCGCATCCCTGTCTGGTGGAAGCCTCGCTCGATGAAGCAGCCGAGGGCTGCCTGAATGATCAGTTCTCGCCGCTGCTCTAAACGGAAGTGATTAATGGGCATGGGCTGCGTCTCTCAGTCGAATGTCTTTGAGCGAACGTTCGTTCATTTTGTGGTGAAATTCACCTTATTCCTGGTGTGATCAATAAGCAAGCCATTATTGGCCAAGAAGGGGGAAAACTGGCTGGTTGGCAGACATCGGTGCAAGCTATCCCGGCGAACTGCTACTGCTCTTCCCGGAAAAGCCAAGTTGGTCAACGTCATGATCATTACGGCGGGGACTTTATGAGTCTCTGTTCGTGGGGCAGCTCACGCCTCAAATCGCTCGCCTGTTGGCTCAAAGGATCTGAGAGCGGAGACATCGTCTTCCGGTTGGCTATGAAAAGTCCGCAGGGTTGCGGCCTTATGACTATTTTTGCTGCTTGCTGATTGTTATGGGAGGAAAAATGTCGGGTGTGATTGCGCGGCTGATGTTCGGGGCGCTTGCTTGCCGCACAGGGCTGATAGCAGATAAAAACAAACCGCCAGCAGGCGGTTTGTCGGTTTTTGCGATCTGAGCCCTGTCGGGGCTGCGGCTTAGTAGAAGCTTGCATCCTCGGGGGAGGGGCGGGTCTTGAAGCGGCGATGGAGCCACATGTACTGCTCCGGCGCCTTGCGCACCGCGGCTTCAATCTCGCGGTTGGCGCGAGCCGCATCGACCATGTCATCCCCACTCGGGTAGTCGGCGAGGGGCGCCCCGATATGGAGGGTGTAACCCTCGCTGGTGCGGATGTTGTAGCAGGGCAGGGTGACGGTGTTCTTCACCCGCGCCAGAGTGGCGGTGCCGGTGATGGTGGCCGCCTGCTCCACCGCGAAGTAGGGCACGAACACGCTGGCGTGGGAGCCATAGTCGTGATCCGGCGCGTACCAGAGGGCGTCACCGTTGCGCAGCGCCTTGATCATCCCCTTCACGTCCATCCGGTCTACCAGATATTTGTTGGAGGCGCAGCGACCGTGATACTGGGCATACTCCAGCACCGGGTTGGTGTTGGGGCGATAGACGCCGACCCCTGGCCGTACCAGACCGAAACAGCGGGCGTTGAGTTCCAGCGTCAGGAAGTGGCAGGAGAGCAGCAGCATGCCCTGACCTTTTTCCATGGCGGCAATGACATGCTCTTCCCCTTCCACCTTCATCAGGTTGCGCATCCGCCAGTCCGGCCAGAACCAGGCGATACCCACCTCGAATACGGCGCAGCCCACGCTCTCGAAGTTTTGCTTGAGCAGCTTCTCGCGCTCGGCCAGAGTCAGCTCCGGCATCGCCAGCTCCAGATTGCGACGGGCAATCTTCACCCGTGACTTGAGCACTTTGGCGGCAAGCTGACCGAGCTGACGACCCAGCCACATCTGGCTGCGCCACGGCAGCAGGGTCAGCAGCCAGAGCAGGCCGAGGCCGAACCAGCTGGCCCAGTAACGGGGATGAAACAGGCGGGGCTCCAGGCGAGGAGCGTTGTCGTGGGCCATGGCTAATCTCTTGTTCGCAAACACAATCGGGGGATTCTAGCCGAAAAGGGGGGGCGGGGGCGAATGGCTGTGTGCTGGTCAGAGGGGTAGCCTGCGTCCGGTTAGCGTGACAGCGGCGGCAACCGCGGTCGGCTTTTTCTACACCGGATAAAAGAGTGTGATAAAATCGCCCGCTGATTTTTCAGGTTTTGAGAGTCGATACAGATGAAGATCACCCTGCCCGATTTTGAAAAAGCCCGCGTTCTGGTCGTTGGCGATGTCATGTTGGACCGTTACTGGCATGGCCCTACCGGTCGGATCTCCCCCGAGGCGCCGGTGCCCGTGGTCAAGGTTGAACACATTGAGGAGCGTCCCGGTGGCGCGGCCAACGTGGCCCTCAACTCCGCCGCCCTTGGCGCTCACGCTGTGCTGCTTGGCCTGACCGGTCAGGACGAGGCTGCCGATGCTTTGGCTGGCCAGATGGCTGGCGTCAAGGTTGCCTGTGATTTCGTTCGTCTGGCCGACTTCCCGACTATCACCAAGCTGCGGGTGCTGTCACGCAACCAGCAGCTGCTGCGTCTGGACTTTGAAGAGCCCTTCCACTCCGTCGATGCCACCCTGCTGATGAGCAAGGTCGAGCAGGCGCTGCCTAATAGCGACGTGATGATCCTCTCCGACTACGGCAAGGGGGCTCTCAACGACGTGCCCGGCATGATCCAGCGCGCCCGAGCCGCGGGTATTCCGGTGCTGGTCGACCCCAAGGGGACCGACTTCGAGAAGTATCGCGGTGCCACTCTGCTGACCCCCAACATGTCCGAGTTCGAGGCTGTGGTAGGCAAGGTGAAGAGCGAAGAGGAGCTGGTCGCCAAGGGGCTGGATCTGGTCAAGCGTTTCGAGCTGGATGCCCTGCTGGTCACCCGTTCCGAGAACGGCATGACCCTGATCCGCGAAGGTCAGCCGGAGCTGCATCTGCCGGCTCAGGCCCACGAGGTTTATGATGTGACCGGTGCCGGTGATACCGTCATCTCCACTCTGGCCACCTCGCTGGCGGCAGGCAAGAGCCTGGACGAAGCCTGCGCACTGGCCAATACCGCTGCCGGTATCGTGGTCGGCAAGCTGGGTACCTCTACCGTGAGTCCGGTCGAGCTGGCCAACGCCCTCTATACCGAGCAGGAGACCGGCTTCGGCGTCATGTCCGAAGCCCAGCTGAAAGTGGCGGTTCGTGCCGCCCGTCTGCGTGGCGAGAAGGTGGTGATGACCAACGGTTGCTTCGACATCCTGCATGCCGGTCACGTCTCCTATCTGGCCAACGCCGGCAAGCTGGGGGATCGTCTGATCGTGGCGGTCAATACCGACGAGTCGGTTCGCCGTCTGAAAGGGCCGGGTCGTCCGGTCAACCCGACCGAGCGCCGCATGGCGGTGCTGGCTGCGCTGGGCGCGGTGGACTGGGTAGTGCCGTTTGGTGAAGATACCCCGCAGCGCCTGATCGCCGAGATCCTGCCCGATCTGCTGGTGAAGGGCGGTGACTACAAGCCGGAAGATATCGCCGGTTACGCCGAAGTGACTGCCAATGGCGGTGAGGTGCGCGTTCTCAACTTCGAGGATGGCTGCTCCACCACCGACATCATCAAGACGATCCGCGAGCGCGGCTAACGTTCTGCTGGCCCCGCAATCTGGCGGGGCTCACTATCGGCGGCTGCAAGCCGACCGAAATACGGATAACAAAAAGGCGACCTTGCGGTCGCCTTTTTCATGCACGATAGCGGCTATCAGCCTTTGGCTTTTGCCGTGGCAGGCATCAGACCCTGGTTCACTTCCACCAGATCCTGCGCTTCCAGCACACCGGCAGCCTGCTTCAGGCTCAGGATATTGAGGATATAGTTGTAACGGGCTTCGGAGAGCTTTTGCTTGGCGCTATATAGCTTTTTGGTTGAGTCCAGTACGTCGACGATGGTACGGGTACCCACTTCGTAACCGGCTTCGGTCGCCTTCAGGGCGCTGTCGGCGGAGACCACTGACTGGCTGTAGGCGCGAACCGAGCCGATGCTGGCGTTCACGTTGTTGTAGGAGGAGCGCACTGTGCTCTGCACCGAGCGGAAGTTCTTCTCCAGCAGTTCGCTGGCCGCCACGTAGTCGTACTGAGCCTGCTTCACCTTGGAGCTGGTGGCGCCACCACTGTAAATCGGCAGCTTGAAGGTCAGGCCGATATTGGCCTGATTGTCATTGCCACCGCTCTGAATGCTATCAAGCTTGTAATCGGTATTGCTGGTCTGCAGTCCGGCATCCAGATCCAGCGTCGGCTCATGACCGGTTTTGGCCAGATCGATCCGCTCCTTGGCAATGTCCTTACTGATGCGGGCACTGTGCAGTTGCAGGTTTTTGTCCAGCGCCAGCTCCAGCCACTTGTCGGAGCCGAAAGCGGTCTTCTGCGGGCTGAAACGATCGGTGTTCAGCACGTCCAGATTGCGGTGATCGATACCGGTCAGCTCGCGCAGGGTCTCATAGCTGTTGTCCAGCTCGTTCTCGGCATTGATCTCGTCAGCCAGCGCTTGGTCACGGGAGGCTTCCGCTTCATGGACGTCGGTGATGGCGGTCAGGCCCACTTCGAAACGCTGCTGGGTTTGCTCCAGCTGACGTTCTACCGCAACCTTGTTGGCACGGACGAACTCCAGGGTATCCATCGCCTTGAGCACATCAAAGTAGGCTTTGGCGGTGCGCACCATCAGGTTCTGGATTTCGAGGTTGTAGGCTACGTCATTCTGGGTTGCACTCTTCTCGGAGATATCCAGATTGACCCAGTTACTGCGACGATAGATGGATTGATCCAGTGAAAGTGAACCGGAGGCTCTGTTGTTGGTCTGGGTATCGTTTTCGTTTTGCAGGTACTTCAGGTCAGCACCCAGATTGATCTGGGGCAGCAGGGCTGCACGGGATTCATTGATCTGCTCGAAGGCTTTATCGCGAACGGCTTTGGACTGCAGCAACTGCGGGTCTTTGATCTGGGCTTGCTGGTAGATGTCGAGCAGGTTTTCGGCATGGGCACCGGCACTGACGCCCAGCAACACCATGACTGACAAAAGTGTTCTTTTCATAGATCGTTTTAACCTTATGTAGTAACCCAAACTGGTTGCTGGAGAGGCAAATATTGTCACCGACCAAGCTTGATTGCAGCTTAATCACTCTACTATAAGCAAAATTTAATGCTAAGAGTCTCAGGTCCGGTGACGGGAACGTCAAGAACCGGACGCAGTTTTCTCCCCGCGCGCCTAGCCAAATGGTCTGTGGCTGCTAAAATCCACCCCTCATTACCATGGCACGCCGAGTGAATGAACGTTCATTCATGTTCCTCGGATTTTATGGTCAAACTGATACAAGTCAAGCTGACGGGAGCCCCGGATGTCGCAGCAACCCTTGCCGCAAGATCGGCATTACGCCGCCGATGATGTGAAAATCATTGAAAAATCAGCTGTATATAACGGCTTCTTCAAGGTGAATGTCTATCGTTTGCAGCATCGGTTATTTGCTGGTGGCTGGAATCAGCCCATCGTGCGCGAGCTGTTCGAGCGGGGCCATGCTGCCGCGCTGCTTCCCTACGATCCGGAGCGCGACCAGATAGTGCTGGTGGAGCAGTTCCGCATCGGCGCCATGGAGACCAGCCCGACCCCCTGGCTGCTGGAGCTGGTGGCCGGCATTATCGACGAAGGTGAGACCGCCGAGGCGGTGGTGCGTCGCGAAGCGGTGGAAGAGGCCGGTATCGAGGTGGCCCGCTGCGAGCATGCCATCAGCTATCTGGTGAGCCCGGGCGGCAGCACCGAGCGGATCGAGGTCTTTGTGGGCGAGGTGGATGCCAGCAAGGCCGAGGGGCTGCACGGGCTGGCGGATGAAGGCGAGGATATCCGGGTGCACGTGGTGAGCCGCGAACAGGCCTACGCCTGGCTCAAAGAGGGACGCATCGACAATGCGGCCTCGGTCATCGCCCTGCAGTGGCTGGCCCTCAACCACGGCGAGCTGCGTGCCCGCTGGCTGGCGGCTCGCTGAGGTGGCGCTGACCCTGCAACAGAGCAGGCGCTATGTGCCTGACCTGATGTCCTTGCAGCGTACCTGCGAGGTCAATTACATGGCGTTGATGAAACTGCTGCCGCCAGATGGGGAAGTCGGGGCCGAGCGCCGCTATCGGGTTGGCAACGATCTGCAGTTCCAGCTCACCATCATTGGCGAGAGTCGCTTCACCAATCAGGTGATCCTGAGCCAGCACAACCCCGAATTGCCCGAATATTTACAAGCTCAGATAGAGATTCGTTTGTATCATGATGTGCGGATGGCGGAAGTGTGTGCAGCGCAACAGATTTCCCGTTTGCAACCACGTTATGATTATCCCAATAAAAAGATGCACCAGCGGGACGAAAAGGAGCAGGTAAATCTGTTTCTGGCCGAATGGCTAAAATTTTGTCTCAGACATGGTACCAGCCCGATCAATATCTCCAGTTGAACAAATAAAAAGAAGCGTGATTTTGGAAACAGAGCTCCCCCAGGCGCAGGACGGCAGTGTGCGCCTGTTGCAAATTACCGACACCCACCTCTTCGCGAGTGCCGAAGGGCGGCTGTTGGCTGTGCGCACCGCAGAGAGTCTGGCCGCCGTGCTGGAACAGGTGCAGGCCAATGAACACCCCTACGAGGTGATTCTGGCGACCGGCGATCTGTCGCAGGATCACAGCCCGGAATCCTATCAGCGTTTCGCCTCCATGATGGCGCCCCTTGGCCGCCCCATCTACTGGCTGCCTGGCAATCACGATGACAGCCCGCTGATGACCGAATATCTCCATGCCGCCGGGATCAGCGAATCCAAGCAGCTGGTGGGCGACCACTGGCAGGTGATCCTGCTCGACACCCAGGTGCGCGGCAAACCCCACGGCATGATTGGCGATCACCAGCTGGCCGCCCTCGACCGCGCCCTGCGCCAATATCCTGATCGCCACGCTCTTATCACCCTGCACCATCAGGCGGTGCCGGTGGGTTGCGCCTGGCTGGATCAGCACAATCTCAAGAATGCCGATGACCTGTTCGCCGTGCTGGCTCGTCATCCGCAGCAGAAGACCATCCTGTTTGGCCACGTCCATCAGGAGTTTGACGAGGTGCACCGCGGGGTGCGGCTGATTGCCAGCCCCTCCACCTGCATTCAGTTCAAACCGCTCTCTGATGGCTTCGCGCTGGATGAATCCGGACCGGGCTGGCGCTATCTCACCCTCTATCCGGATGGGCGGGTGGCCAGTGAGGTGTGGCGCCTGCCGGTGGGGCAGTTTGTGCCCGACCCCAACGCCACCGGTTATTGAGGAGAGCATTTCATGAGGTCGGTTCTCCTTTATCTGCACGGTTTCAATTCCTCACCCGGTTCCGCCAAGGCCCAGCAGATGGCTGCCTGGGTGGCCGCCAACCGGCCCGACATCGAAGTGATCATTCCGGCCCAGCCCAATACGCCAGCGGCGGCCTGGGCGGCTATCGAGCAGACCATCGCCTATCTGCAGGGTCGTTATGGTAGTGAATTCAAACTCGGCGCCGTGGGCAGCTCCCTCGGTGGCTTTATGGCGACCCGGGTGAGCGAGCAGTACGGTTGCCGCGCGGCACTGATCAATCCGGCGGTGCGCCCGCACGAGCTGCTCTGTGACTACCTCGGCCCCCAGACCAATCCCTATACCGGGGAGCAGTATGTACTGCTGCCTCAACATATGGACGAGCTGCGGGCACTGGCGGTACCGGTGGCGGCGCCGGAGCGACTCTGGGTGCTGCAACAGCAGGGGGATGAGGTGCTCGACTATCGCAAGGCGCTGGATGAATACCGCTTTGCCCGCCTCTCGCTGGAGTGCGGCGGCAACCACGCCTTTGTCGCGTTCGAGCGTTACCCCGCCCAGATCATCCGTTTCCTCGGGTTATAGTCAGGTTTGAGTCAATAAGGACGGTCTCGCCCTGCTTGTTCTTCTCCAGATCAAGCTTTCGGTGCGGGGAGTTTGTTCTACCCCCGCCTAGCAGTTAAGATTCCCTCCAAACGTCAATTCGCAAGGCCCTCCATGTCTACTCAATACAATGCGGATGCCATTGAGGTCCTCAATGGCCTTGAACCGGTGCGTCGCCGCCCCGGCATGTATACCGACACCACCCGGCCCAATCACCTCGGCCAGGAGGTCATCGACAACAGCGTCGATGAAGCGCTGGCAGGTCACGCCCGCAATCTGGAGGTGATCCTGCATGAAGACCAGTCTCTCGAAGTGATCGACGACGGCCGCGGCATGCCGGTCGATATCCACCCGGAAGAGGGGGTCAGCGGGGTGGAGCTGATCCTCTGCAAGCTGCACGCGGGCGGCAAATTCTCCAACAAGAACTACCAGTTCTCCGGCGGTCTGCACGGGGTGGGTATTTCGGTGGTGAATGCCCTTTCCGATCGGGTCGAGGTGACGGTGCGTCGCGACGGTCAGGTCTACGACATCGCCTTCGAGCGTGGCGAGAAGGTGCAGGAGCTGACTATCACCGGCACTTGTGGTCGTCGCAACACCGGCACCCGGGTGCGCTTCTGGCCGCAGGCGAGCTACTTCGATTCGCCCAAGTTCTCGGTCACCAAGCTGGAGCACCTGCTCAAAGCCAAGGCTGTGCTCTGTCCCGGCCTCACCATCAAGTTCCTCGACAAGAACACCGGCATCAAGCTGGAGTGGTGCTATGAAGATGGCCTCAAGGATTATCTGGTCGACGCGGTCAAGCAGTTCACCTGCCTGCCGGAGCAGCCTTTTATCGGCTCGTTCAGCTCAGAACAATCGGCGGTGGACTGGGCGCTCTGCTGGTTGCCGGAAGGGGGCGAATGCCTCGCCGAATCCTACGTGAACCTCATTCCCACCGCCCAGGGCGGTACTCACGTCAACGGTCTGCGTCAGGGGCTGCTCGACGCCATGCGCGAGTTCTGCGAGTTCCGCAACCTGCTGCCGCGCGGGGTCAAGCTGACCCCGGAAGATATCTGGGATCGCTGCGCCTACATCCTCTCCATCAAGATGCAGGATCCACAGTTCGCCGGTCAGACCAAGGAGCGCCTCTCCTCCCGCCAGAGCGCGGCGTTTGTCTCCGGCGTGGTGAAGGATGCCTTCAGCCTCTATCTGAACAGCAATACCGAGCTGGCGGAGCAGATCGCCGAGATCTGTATCTCCAGCGCCCAGCGCCGGATGCGCGCCGCCAAGACGGTGGTGCGAAAGAAGATTACCCAGGGCCCGGCCCTGCCCGGCAAGTTGACCGACTGTAACTGCGCCGACCCCATGCAGGGGGAGCTGTTCCTGGTGGAGGGTGACTCCGCGGGCGGCAGTGCCAAGCAGGCGCGGGATCGCGAGTTTCAGGCCATCATGCCGCTGCGCGGCAAGATCCTGAACACCTGGGAGGTGGAGGCCGGTCAGGTGCTCGCCTCGCAAGAAGTTCACGATATCTCGGTCGCCATCGGGCTCGACCCCGACTCCGAGGATCTCAGCGGCCTGCGCTACGGCAAGGTGTGCATCCTCGCGGATGCGGACTCGGACGGTCTGCACATCGCCACTCTGCTCTGCGCCCTGTTTGTGAAGCACTTCCGCACGCTGGTGGAGAAGGGCCACGTCTATGTCGCCATGCCGCCCCTCTACCGGATCGATATCGGTAAAGAGGTCTACTACGCCCTCGACGAGGACGAGAAGAACGGCGTGCTGCAGCGGGTCGAAGCCGAGAAGAAGAAGGGCAAGGTGATGGTGACCCGATTCAAGGGTCTGGGTGAGATGAACCCGAAACAGCTGCGGGAAACCACCATGGATCCCAACACCCGCCGTCTGGTGCAGCTCACCATGGAGCCGGCAGGGGAGAGCGAAGGGGATGCGGCTGACGAGACTCTGCAGCTGATGGACATGCTGCTGGCCAAGAAGCGGGCGGGTGATCGCCGTGAGTGGCTTGAAGAGAAGGGCAACCTCGCCATCATCTAAGCCGTCGGCTGGCCCGCACAGGGCCAGCAAGCATTTAGCCGGAGTCGCCCTGTGGCGGCTCCCGAACCGAAAGAGAAAATCACATGAGTGATGCTATCGAGCTCAGTCTGGACGGGGTAGAGCGCCAGCCAATGCGCACCTTTACCGAACAGGCTTACTTGAACTACTCCATGTACGTCATCATGGATCGGGCCTTGCCGCATATCGGCGACGGCCTCAAACCGGTGCAGCGGCGCATCATCTACGCCATGAGCGAGCTGGGTCTGTCTGCCCTCTCCAAGCACAAGAAATCCGCCCGTACCGTGGGTGACGTGCTGGGTAAGTACCACCCCCACGGCGACAGCGCCTGTTATGAAGCCATGGTGCTGATGGCCCAGCCCTTTTCCTACCGCTACCCGCTGGTGGATGGTCAGGGCAACTGGGGGGCGCCGGACGATCCCAAATCCTTCGCCGCCATGCGTTATACCGAAGCGCGGCTGTCGCGCTTCTCCGAGCTGCTGCTCTCAGAGCTCGGCCAAGGCACGGTGGAGTGGACGCCGAACTTCGACGGCACCATGAAGGAGCCGGTGGTGCTGCCTGCCCGTCTGCCGCACATCCTGCTCAACGGGGTGACCGGTATCGCGGTGGGGATGGCGACCGACATCCCGCCCCACAACGCGCGGGAAGTGGCCTACGCCTGTGCCGAGCTGCTCGACAACCCCAATGCGGGGCTCGATGTGTTGATGCAGCACATTCAGGGGCCGGACTACCCGACCAACGCCGAGATCATCACCCCGCGTGACGATATCCGCAAAATCTACGAGACCGGCAAGGGCTCCATCAAGCAGCGGGCGGTCTGGAGCGAGGAGGATGGCGACATCGTCATCACCGCGCTGCCTCATCAGGCCTCTGGCGCCAAGATCATGGAGCAGATCGCCGCCCAGATGGTGGCGAAAAAGCTGCCGATGGTCACCGATCTGCGCGATGAATCTGACCACGAGAACCCGACCCGTCTGGTGATCGTACCGCGCTCCAACCGGGTGGACGTGGAGGGGCTGATGGCCCACCTGTTCGCCACCACGGATCTGGAGAAGAACTACCGGGTCAACCTCAACATCCTCGGCCTCGACAACCGGCCGCAGGTGAAGTGCCTCAAGACCATCCTCAGCGAGTGGATCCAGTTCCGCCGCGAGACGGTGCGTCGCCGTCTGCAGTTCCGCCTCGACAAGGTGCTGGCTCGCCTGCACATCCTCGAAGGCTTGCTGATCGCCTATCTCAACATCGACGAGGTGATCGAGATCATCCGTACCGAGGATGAGCCGGGCAAGGTGATGGTGGAGCGCTTCAACATTACCGAGACCCAGGCCGAAGCGATCCTCGAGCTGAAACTGCGCCATCTGGCCAAGCTCGAAGAGTTCAAGCTACGCGCCGAACAGAACGAACTGGCCGAAGAGCGCGACAAGCTGGAGCTCATTCTGGGCTCCGAGCGTCGCCTCAACACCCTGCTCAAGAAAGAGCTGCTGGCCGATGCCGAGAAGTACGGCGACGATCGCCGCACCCCGCTGGTGGAGCGTGCCACCGCCGTGGCGCTGACCGAGAAAGAGCTTATTCCCAGCGAACCGGTCACCGTCATCCTCTCCGACAAGGGGTGGGTGCGTGCCGCCAAGGGTCACGACGTGGATGTCGAGGGGCTCTCCTACAAGGCGGGGGACAGCTATCTGGCCCACGCCTGTGGCCGCAGCAACCAGCAGGCGGTGTTCCTCTCCACGCTGGGCCGCACCTACGCCCTTGAATCTCACACCTTGCCATCCGCGCGCAGTCAGGGCGAGCCGCTCACCGGCCGCTTTGCACTGGGGGCAGGGGAAGAGGTGCGTCATCTGGTGATGGGCAACGAGGGTGAGCCGTATCTGATCGCCAGCGACGCCGGTTACGGCTTTGTCTGCACCTATGACGACCTGATCGGCAAGAACAAGAACGGCAAGGCGCTGCTCACCGTGCCGGAAGGGGGTCAGGTGATGGCACCCCAGAAGATCGGCTCGCCAGAGACCGATCTCTGCATGGCCATCTCCAACGAAGGGCGTATGCTGTTGTTCCCGCTCAACACCCTGCCGGTGCTCGGCAAGGGCAAGGGCAACAAGCTCATCAGCATCCCCTCTGCTCGGGTCAAGGCGCGGGAGGAGTTTGTGGTGATGGCCGCCGTGATCCCGCAGGGCCAGTCGGTCACCCTGTTTGCCGGCAAGCGCAAGCTCACCCTCAAACCGTCCGATCTCGACTACTACCGCGGCGAGCGCGGCCGCCGTGGCGCCAAACTGCCCCGCGGTTTGCAGCGGGTGGACAGGATAGAGATAGAGGCTGTGGCTAACGCTGAGCCTGAAGCGGGCGAGAATACGGATGCTTGATAAATAAATACATGGTTAAATAAAAGGGAGCTAAGGCTCCCTTATTTTAAAGGAATGATATGGATGTTAAATGCTACTTCTCTAATGTGATTTTTAAATACTCAAATTCAGACATTAGAACTATTCCGATAATATTTAAATCATTTGGCTATGAGATTGAATGGTTCCAAAGGGAAGGGTATAACAAGCCATTTTCGAATGACTGTAGATATTCTTTTGTTGAGTCATCAGTAGCTATAGTTAGAAATGTAGTAGACATACAGCATTTAGAACTAAGCATGATGAAGTTGGCATGGATGCTTTCATTTGCGTTGAATGCACAAGTTAGTTTCTATTCATATCGTGACATCACAAATGAAATCCCATCATGTGGAAAACAATGGTCAGTATCTGGGGTTTACTCCGCATCTCCATCACCAATAAACCCAGCCGATAGCCAAAGCTTGGTTAATTATTTAGAGTGTTGTTGGTATGGATTCGACCATGTATATGAAACAAGAAACATTCCAGTGATTATTGATTATTTTACACAGCCAGAGGCAAAGCAACTCCCATTGGAAATAAAATTATCACTATCATATATCCTGCTGGAAGCATTGAAGTATTCGTATGCAGTCAATTATGGTTATCCATTTATTAAAGGGAAATTTAAATACAAAACAAATCTTAAGAAAGATATTTGTGCCAGAGAACTAATAATAAGGATGTTTGACAGTGTAAATTTAAAGTTTGATGATGATTTATTGGAAGAGCGAAATTTTCTTATACATCAAGGGATTTCTAATAAAGAACCTAGAGACATGCACTTACTTTACATTAAGTTAAGGGAGGCTATTTCAGAATATATGTTACGTATCTTTGAATATAAGTAGGGGAGTAGGTCTGATTATCGAAGCGTAATCAGACGTTCGCAAACGATAAAATCTGGTAGACTAAAAATTTTGATATCTTGAAAAGTCAGCCTGACCTGTTGAGGCTTTACCGATTCTAGCTACTGATAGCTCATAATATTTTGTCGTACGAACTCAATAAATACACGCGTTTTAGCAGGAAGATATTGGCGATTTGCATAAACAGCAAACAACTGCAATGGGGCGGCGGGTAATTCAAGTTCAATCTCAACCAAACTGCCATCATTAATAAACTCCTGGCAGGAGACTTTGGCAAGAATGGCAAACCCTACACCGGCTATTGCTGCTTTTAATGCCAGTTCGCCACTATTGACCCGGTAGTGTTCATTCACTTGGATGGTGGAAAATTCACTGCCTGTGCGAGTAAATTGCCAAGGCATCCCTTTCAGTGCGCTCACCGTTGTTATGCAGGGGAGAGTTTTGAGTTGTGATGTGTGGTTGGGAAGTCCCCACTTCTGGATCAATGAAGGGGAACCAACAACAGTACAGGGAATGGTGGTCAAATGGCTGGCTATGTAATCGCAGTCATCCATCTTGCCTCTATGAATGATGATTGCCATGTCCAAATCCTCTCTTAATGATTCAAGTCCGGAGAGATTGGTAATGCAGCTGATCGTTATTTCAGGATGCTGGCAGGCAAAGTCGGCAATGGCTGTACCGAGCAGTTTTGGCCCAGCCTCATTGGGGATGCAGATGCGTAATGGCCCTTTCAGCTGAATCTGCTGTGATGTCAATTCAGCCTCGGTTTGCTCCAGTGATTCCAGCAGTGGTTTGACTCGGGTATAGAGCAGTTGTCCTGACTGTGTGAGCTTCATATGGCGGGTTGAGCGTTCAATCAGTTGAAGGTTCAAGGCTTCTTCCAATTGAGAAATACTGCGGCTCACATTTGAGGTGGGGATTTGAAGGGTTTTAGATGCCCCGACAAAACTGCTGTTTTCAACCACTGCAATGAAAATCTTCAGCGCATTCAATTCCATGCCGGTACGCATTGATTATCCCTAATCTGATAACAATTCATGCCATTTTAACGAATAAAATTAAAATGTGATAGTGGGTATACTTTCTATCTCTAAAGATTGAGAGTAAACATTATTATGCTAGATGAAAATAATATGGGTGAAAAAACTCACAGTAATTGTTCGGTTATGGATTTTAACGTTGTCTGGTTGGCGGCATTGATTCAATTGGTCAGTGCGCTTGATTTCATGATGATTATGCCTCTCGGGCCTGATTTATCTCGTGCACTAAATATAAGTCAAACCTATATAGGATATTTAGGAGGCGGGTATGCACTGGCAGCCGCACTATCATCGTTGTTATGTGCCAGATATCTCGACCTATTTGATAGAAAGCATGTTGCATTGATCACATTGTTGGGGATCACGCTATCCACTTGGGCCTGTGCTTTGGCATGGGATATGGAAAGTTTATTCTTTACCCGCTTGCTGGCCGGTATGTTTGCCGGTCCTGCAACATCCATTGCTCTGGCGATCGTTGTGGATGCCACACCAATAGATCAACGTGGTCGAGCGATGGCCATCGTGATGGGGGCGTTTTCGTTGTCAGCGATTGCCGGTGTGCCGTTGGGATTGGAGCTGGCAATGTTAAAAGGATGGAGTGCACCTTTCTATGTTTTAGGTGGCTTGGGATTGTGTATCTGCGTGGCGGTATATACAAGGCTGCCTGGAATGACGGCCCACTTGGGATTGAACAAGAAGGCTTTTTCATCCATTGAAATGTTGAAGCGACCTGTGGTGTTGAATGCGTTTATGGCAATTGGGTTGGCAATTTTCAGCACCTTTCTTATTGTTCCCAACATAGCTGCTTATTTTCAATTTAACCTTGATGTCCCTCGCGGCGATATGAGTCAGTACTATGTCATGGGCGGTATTTTTAGCCTGTTTTCAATGCAGCTTGGCGGATTGTTTATTGACCGTTTTGGCGCAATGAAAGTGACGATTTTGATGGGGGCATTGACGATAGCGGTTGTTTGGGATGGTTTTTTGCATGAGCCTGGGTTGCCGACCATAGTGATTTTCACGTTATTCATGGTGGTTACATCGACCCGAACGATCACCGTTGCTGCTGTTAATAGTCAAGTAGCAGCGCCTTGGGAAAGGGCGGGATTCATGTCATTACAAAATGTTTTTCAACATATATTTAGTGGCTCGGCTGCCATCGTCTCTTCGATGATTTTAACAAATGTCGATGGTCACCTTGGCAACATAACTCTATTGGCTTGGCTAACCATAGTGTTGACGATTATTCAGCCACTTTTTCTATATCGATTGCTCAAGCTGCTGCGTTTGGGAACCCCAAAATCGGATGTTTGAGAAACGAGACCTGTGGGGACATAGGCTTGATTGACGAAGCCTAAACGGGGGCTCGGCAGCCAGACGCGGGTCATCCATCCCACCAAAAGAGAAGGGCCCCGCCATCCATGATGGCGGGGCCCTTTACATTAACAGCAGTGCCGCTGATTCAACCGTTCGCTCTGGCAGGGGCCACTGAAAAGGCTGGCCCGAACCCGATTAGACAGGAATGGCAGTGGCCGCCGGTGGTGGGGTGATCTTGGAGGCGATCAGCTGGCGCAGGCGGGGCACCAGCAGGAGCAACACGACGCCGCCTGCCAGCGAACCCCAGCCCAGCATATTGAATACCGAGCTGTAACCCGGGTTGGTGGCGACCGGGGTGTTGCCGATATTTTGCGGCATGGCGCCGGAGACATAGCCCGCCAGTACCGAGGCGACGCCAGTGACCATCATCCAGCATCCCATCATCAAGCCTTGCAGGCTGGCGGGGGCCAGCTTGCCAATCATGGCGTAGCCGATGGGGGAGATGAGCAGCTCGCCAAAGCTCTGCAGCACATAGCTGATGGCGATCCACTTGAAGGCGACCAGCCCGTCGGCCCCCGCCAGATGGATACCGATCGGCAGCACCAGCATCCCCAATCCCATGCAGAACAGGGAGGCGGCAAACTGGGAGGGGATGTCGATATTCCACCCCTGTTCGCGCAGCCGCTTGAACAGCAGCGCCATCAGCGGGCCACCGATGACGATGACGAGGGTGTTGATGTTCTGGATCCACTGGGGGGCGACCCGCAGCCCGAACACGTTGAGGTTGATGTTGTGCTCGGAGAAGAGCATCAGCCCCATGGGCGCCAGCTGGTAGAGCGACCAGAAGATGAGGGAGCCGAGGGCGAGGATCAGATAGGCCACCATGCGGCTGCGCTCGGCGGCGTCCGGGTGGCGGGTGGTCATCACGCAGAGCAGTACCAGCACCACGGCCCCCAGGATCAGCACAAAGCTGCCGCTGAAACTGGCGTGGGTCAGCAGCAGACGCAGCGCCGGCACCAGCATGGCCAGAATGGCGATACCCGCCAGCATGCGGCGGTAGAAGCCGCTCCCTTTGACATGGCGCAGCGGGGTGCTGATATCCGCCAGAATGGGCCAGCAGGCGAAGGTAGCGATGATGGCAATGATGTTGCCCAGCGTCGCAAACAGGAACAGGGTGCGGTAATCCTCGGTGAGCTGGAAGTAGCCCGCCACCGTGAAGCCGATAAAGAAGCCCAGATTCATCCCGGCATAGTTCCACAGGAAGGCGCTCTCGCGGCGGTGATCATCCGGGGCGAAGCGCTGGGTCAGCATCATGTTGAGGCAGGTGACGTTGAGGCCGCTGCCGGTAAGGAACATGGCGAGCCCCCAGTAGAGGCCGGTGATCCCCATCTCGGCGATGAAGTAGCAGCCGATCACCTGCAGCACCATCCCCATCACGAACAGGTTGCGGTTGCTGAGGTAGCGCCCGCCGAGATAACCGCCAAACAGGTGCAGGCCATAGTTGAAGGCCCCGAAGACCCCCATCATGGCGTTGGCCTGGGATTCGCTGAAGCCGAGTCGCTTGGTGGCGTAGAGCACCAGCGTGGAGTAGAGCACGGCAAACCCCAGAGTCGAGAAGGTCTGGATAAAGAACAGCGCCCCGGAGCCGGGGGGAATGGTGGGGTGTTGATTCGAAGCGCTCACGGTCTGTCTCCTGTGAGAGAAGAAAATCATTACTCGTCCTGAGAGCGTACCGGTCTGCTGCCGGCTAGCCTTGTGCGCTTCCATGCTGGTCTGAAGGCCGGTCTGTCATTTAGCGGCCAAGCGGTGCAAATAGCCATACCTGAAATTTAATCCGGCGCGATTAATTGCTTTTTATTGATCTATTCCGCCTTTTTATGCGTGATTGAGTCGTGGTTTTAGCTTGGCTTACCACGTGATTGCGACACGGTTGATGTGATCCAGTCGGCTATTTGGTGCCGATTATGGCGCTGTAGCGGGATTTGCATCCCGCTTTGTTGTCCCTAAACGCAGCTGGCGCCAAGTTGTTGTATTGCAGGTTGTTTATTCATCCTCGGGTATTGAGTGAATAAATATTGGGAAGAGAAGGGGTAGCCCTAGGGTGACTTGCGTGTGTTACCTCCCCGCTGTCGAGAGGGTGAGGGGAGGATATAACAACGCCCGGCGGGCCGGGCGTTGTGGTGCGACTGATGGGCGGCGAAAGCGGCCTTAAAAGTCGTGGTAGAGCGGCCAACCGAGCAGCGGGTGCTTGAGACCGGCGCGCATCTCGATGTTGTCGAGCTTCTCCGGTGAGGCGTTCTCTTTTTGCAGCAGCTGGTACTGGCGCACAAAGCCGAGGGTGTGCAACAGATTGGGCACAAAGCCCGGGCTCAGCTCCTGCCGCAGGGCGGCGGCCATGTCGGCGGGCAGCGCGCTCAGCATCAGGGCGAGCTGGGCGGCGAGGTAGTCGGTGTCATACCAGCTCTCGTCGAGCTCAATCTCCCGCGCCAGTTTGCGCTTGAGATCCTGTTTCACCTTGAGCGGGGCGGCGCCACTGCCTTTGCCGCAGAGGATGCGGTAGAGCAGCGCTTCGGCCAGCTTGTCCTCCATGGTGGGGTGGTCGCTCTCGCAGGCGAAGAAGTGCTGGTCGATGAGCTCCATCAGGCGGCTCTTGTTGTGCTCGGTCAGCGCCTTCTCGTACTCCTGCCACCCTTGCCACTCCTCCACATCGGGCGGGCTCGAGATCTTGTCCAGCAGGCGAGCATCCACGTCACCGTAGAGGCTGTTGCCTGCCTGTTTGGGGCTGACGGTGATGAGCATCGACCAGCCCTTCTGAAACGGCTTGATGGGGCCTTCCGGTGCCTGCAGCAGCGCCAGCGCCTTGGCTGGGTCCCGCGCCGAGAGCTCCTGCAGGCCGAGGCTCACCACGCCGATGACGTCGTGGGCCGCCTGCTCCAGCAGGTGCATCTTGTACTTGTTGTAGTACTTGTCGGCGAATTTGAGGCTCATCAGCACCGCCTTGCCCTTGATGGCGGCGAGCTGCTGCTGACTCAAGAGTTCGTTGTCGCGGCCAAAGCGCAGCACCTGGGTCAGAAAGGGGCCCTGGTTGGCATCGCGAATGACTAACTGCATGAATGGGCTCCTTAATCCAGAAAGCTGAACATGTCGTCGACGTCGCCGTACTCGTCTTCCTCGACCTTGTTCTTCTCTTTGGCCTGCATCACCAGCTCGGCGGCAAACTTGTTGATGATGCCGTCCCAGCTGGAGTGCTCGTTGCGCAGCAGTGCCTTGATGGCTTTCTCCACCTCGGGGGCCAGCTCGCGAATGAGCATCAAGAGGCTTCTCGGGTCATCCAGCGCGTAGTCGTGGACATCCTCGCTCTGCTGGCGCTCGCTGTAGCGCAGGGACTCTTCGAGGTCTTCCTCTTCGGCGTGCAGCACGTCGCGATAGCCTTCGTCCTCTTCATAGCGATCGCCGCGATAGAACTCGATAAAGGGGATGGCGAGGTAGAAGAGACCGGCCGGATCTTCGGCCACGCACTCAAGGATCTCGCGCTGCTTGGCTTCGCTGTCCTGGGTGCGGATCAGGTAGTTGAGGAAGTCGAAGGTGTGCTGTTGCAGCTCATCGGCGTTGTTCTTGATCGCCTCTTCCCAATAGAGCGGCTGCTGGCAGACGATGTCGCGGATCCGCTCCGGGGTCATCAGCTCGGAGATGATGGAGGGGAAGGAGATATCGTGCTGGCCGTTGATCTGGGTCAGGGTAACGATATCAATGTTTTCAATCACTTCTGCCAGTTGGTCGTCAGACATGGTCTTGGCGATCAGCTCGAACTTCTCGCTGGCCTGCTTCGGCTCGATAACGGCCAGCTCTTTGATCTCGATGGCGGTAATTTCTATCAGACTGTTGCTCATGCCTTGCCCCAATTAGAAACGGACTTCGTCGTACATATCCTGATCGCCGTCGTCATCACCATAGCGGTCACTGCCGCCGTGGTAGTCGGCGTCGGCATCTTCCCCGTCTTCATCTCCTTCGTCGCGCAGCTCATAGTCGTCATCGCCGCGGTGGCTGCCGCGCGGCAGCGGGTTGTCGAGCAGGAACAGCACGGCGCAGGCTTCCATCAGCTGATCTTCGCTCTGGGCCCGCACCGCCTTGACCAGCGGCAGGGCGGCGTTGTTGAAGCCGACGCTCACCTTGAACTCGTCCCAGCCCGGCTGCTCGCCGCTGGCGAGCCACTTGTTCCACTGCGACTTGGCCTTGGCCGGGAACTGCACCCGGCCATAGAGGGCCAGCGGCAGATACTCGGGCATAAACTCCAGCATGCTCATATCGGCCAGCAGCAGGCTCTTCATCTGGTCGGTGAACTGTTCCAGCCCCTTGGGGTCGTCCTGATCCCGGTAGGATTCGATGTTTTCGCTGGCATCGCTTTGCAGCGACTTGAGCCGCGCCTGGTCCCATCTCTTTTGCATAGTTGCTCTTTCTGCCTGCTGTTTTAGGGGTAGAACTGATCCCACATCTCCTGCATGGCGGAGGCGGGGTCGGTCACGATGACGTTGTTGAAATCCTTGATAAAGGCGGCCCGCTGTTTCGGATCGGACAGCACTTCATAGGCCTGCTTTACCTGGTGCAGCTTGATGGCTGCCTGCTCTTTCTCTTCTTCACTGGCCCCGTGCAGCTTGTCGGGGTGGTACTGGTTTGACAGCCGACGATAGGCTTTCTTGATGTCGTTTTCGCTGGCGTTGGACTTGACGCCCAGCACCCGAAAGTAGTTGTTCATGGCAGATCCTGCATCACTGGCATCATAGGATTCACGCTGCGAGTGCCTGATGGTGGGGATTGGCAAACCAGGCACGGCAAAAACCCGTCATTTTAACGGAAACAGCCCGCCAACGCGATGAGTTGGGCGATCAATTAACGGGCGAGATGAAGAGGTGTCAGTTGAGCGTCTATTGTTGCCAGTCGGTCTGGCCAGTGCAAGGGGCGGGCACGGGAAGGCGATGAAAAAATGGTCAGGGGCGAGTGTGGGGTGAGATGGCGGCGGCAGCGCAAATCGGGCTGCCGCCGCAGAGGTTACTCCTCCCAGAAGGAGGCGGAGGTGTGGTAGATCATCTTCTTGCTCATCCCGCCATCGACCACCAGATTGGCGCCGTTGATAAAGTCGTTCTGGGGATCCGCCAGAAAGAGGCAGGCGCGGGTGATGTCGTCAGGGCACCCGACCCGGCCGCTCGGGTGCTGGCGATGATCCGCCTCGGTCAGGGTGTGGTAATCCTCTGCCTGGATCCAGCCCGGACTGATGGCATTGACCGTGATGGGATGGTCGGCCAGCGAGTTGGCGAGGGACTGGGTGAGGGCGACTAGCGCCCCCTTGGAGGCGCCGTAGGCATCCCAACCCGGTTCGTTCTGCTGCCAGCGGGTGGAGGCAATATTGATGATGCGGCCATAGGGCAGCTCGCGGTTGGCCTGCACAAAGGCGCGGGCACAGAGCATGGCGCCGCGCACATTGACCGTCATCACCTGATCAAACTGGGCTGCGCTCAGCTCCTCGAAGCGGGTGTGGAACTTGCTGATGGCGCCGTTGTTGATAAGCAGATGGACGCCGCCATGCTGCGCGCGCACCTCGGCAAAGAGCCCCACGATAGCCTGCTCGTCCCGCAGATCGAGCGGGTGAAAGTGGATCTCGGGATGGTCGAAAGCGTGAGGGGCCAGATCGGTGGCAATCACCCGATAACCCGCCTCGGCCAGCCCGATGCAGAGCTGGCGGCCAATCCCGCCAGCGGCGCCGGTGACCAGTGCAATTTGGGGTTGATTGGTCAGCTCGTTCATTGTGCCGCTCCATTGCGCGCCCGCAGCACCTTGATCAGGGCCGAGACCTCCTGCTGGCCAAACCCTTGCGCCACCCCTTCCTCAAACAGATCGGCGGCAAAGCGCGGGAAGCGGCTGTCGATCCCGGCATCGGTGGCGTGACCGGCGAGGCGGCTGATGGCGGCGCTCCAGGTTTTCAGGCTGGCGTAGGGGTGATCGAAATCGCCGCTCGCCAGCGTCTTGCCAAGGTGGGCCACATCGCCCCCCAAGATCGGCGAGAGTTCGCTGAACTGGGCGCACACCTTGGCCACCGGCAGCCCTTCCGCCTCGCAGATCAGGGCGCCGTGCAGGGCTCCGAGCAGACCGCCAGCAAAGTAGGCGGCGACGGCGCAATCTTGCGCCGCAGCGGCGCCCACCGCCTCGGCCACATGGTCGAGGGTGGGGGCGAGCAGGTGCAGCACCGGCTCGGCCTCGCTAAAGGCGATGCTGGCCCCTGAGCAGATGATGCTGGCATCGCTGGTGCCGATCTGATCCGGGAAGCAGAGGATGGCGCCATCGAGATAACGGGCGTCGCGAGCGTGGCTCCAGCTCTCCAGCGCTCTGGCCCCCTGCGGGCTGCCGGTAGAGAGCTGCACCAGCAGCTTGCCCGCCACCGCATCGCTCGCCTCGTCCAGCAACTGCTGGCTGACAGCGTAGTTATCGACGCAGACAAGGGTGATATCACTTGCTGCAATAGCTGCGCCAACCGAGGGGGCGAGAGTCGCGCCCAGCGCTTGCAGCGGGGTGGCCTTGGCGGCGCTGCGATTCCAGACGGTGACCGGATGGCCCGCCTTGAGCAAGGTGGTGGCGAGGGCGGAGCCCATGGCCCCGAGGCCGATGACAGAGAGATGGCGCATGATGGCTCCTGGCTGTGTTGATAGACGCTGATATAGAAAATTGGGATGCCTTGTGGCAGGCGAGCCACTATATTTGCCCCGTGTCGCCGTGAAAAATGGCTTTTATGACTGTCTGGTATAGGTGAATTCTATGGATGTGCGAACCCTGCGTGCGTTTGTGGCTGTCTTCGAGGAGCGCAACATCACGGCGGCGGCCACCCGCCTCTTCATTACCCAGCCCACCCTCTCCACCACCATCAAAACGCTGGAGGATGAACTGGGGGTGACCCTGTTTGTGCGGCAGGCGCGCGGGGTTGAGGGGACCGAAGCGGCGCACCGGCTCTATCCCCGCGCCAAGCGGCTGATCGCCGATACCGACTCCCTCGCCCGCGAGTTTCGTGAAACCTCCCCCTGCCTCGAGCTGACGGTGGGGATTGAGGCAGACCTTGGCGATGGAGTGGTGGGGACGCTGGTCAACGGGGTACTCGCCCACGAGGAGATCCTGCTGACTCTGGAGGAGGGTTGCTGTGGCGATGTGCGGCTGGGGTGTGAATCCCTGCGTTGCGGTGACGAGCTCTTTATCCCCCTGCTGGAGGAGGAGTTTGTGCTGGTGCTGCCGCCGGATCACCCGCTGACGGGCAAGGGAGCGCTCACCCCGGCGGTGCTGGCGGACGAGCCCTGGGTCACCTGCCCGCGTCACGACTCCCACCTGCGGCTGATCGCCATCCTCGGCAATCAGGCGCCCCTCTATCCACGGCGGGCGGGGTCGCTGCGACTGGCGGCGACTATGGTGGCCGCCGGGGCGGGGATCGCCTGGTTGCCCCGTTCGCTTTGTCCACCCGGTTGTACAGTCGCCGAGCTGGCGGCCTCTTCCTTCAAGCGGCGGGTGGGGCTCTGCTATGCCCCGGATGCATTGCGCTCGACGGCGGTGACAGCCCTGCTGGCTCAGGTGCGCGGGATGCCGCTCCCCGCCTGATGTCGGCATAAAAAAGGGCCATCCGGTGGGATGGCCCTGTTGAAGGCAATGTTGTTGTGTGGCTAGAGCGACGCCCACCAGAGCCGCAGCTGCAGGCCCCACTTCGAGCTCCAGCCGGTGGTGCTGCTCACAAGCGTCCCATCCTTGATAACGAGGAACGTCGGGGTGACGCCCACCTGCCACTTGGCGGCCAGCGCTCCCGACTCGTCGTTGTGGGTCGGGAAGGTGAGCCCCTTCTTACTCATCCCATTGGCTAACTGCTCGGAATTACCGGAGCGCAGCGCCACCGTCAGCACGTTTTCCCCCTCCTGCCAGAGCTGTTGCACGGCCGGGGTGGTGAAACGGCAGACACCGCACCAGCTGGCCCAGTAGTAGACCAGCAGCGGCTTGCCCTGGCTTAAGGTAGCGAGATCCGTGCTGCTGCCATCCTGCAGGGTGACGGGGGCGCTCATCGCCCCCTCTGGCAGGGTCGGGCTGCGCCACAGATCCAGCAGGGTCGAGATGACCAGCGCCATCAGCAGCAGCCAGAGCGCCTCCTTGCCCCAGCGGCGCCAGCGGGGTTGAGGATTGGTGGTCATCCCTTACCCCTGCTTGGCCAGTTCGGCCTTGACCAGCTGCTCCAGCTCCTCATAGGGGATGGCGCCTGGCACCAGCTGGTTGCCAATCAGGGTCGCCGGAGTGCCCTGTACCCCCAGAATGGTGCCGATGCGCAGGCTGTTGCGCAGCTCTTCGGTCGCCTTGGCGGCCGGTTTGAGCGCGGTGTTGCCGGTGGCGGCCAGCGCCTTGTTGATGTCCGCCTCGGTCAGCATCCCCTGCTTGCTCATCAGCTTGTCGTGCAGGGTGAGGAAGCGGGCGGGATCCTGCTGCCACAGGGTCAGGCTGTATTGGGCCGCCTTGGCGGAGGTCTGCCCCTTGAACGGCAGCAGCTTGATCACCAGCCCCAGATCGTCCGGATAGGCCTTGAGCAGCTTGGTAAGCTGGGGATCGAACTGCTTGCAATAGGGGCAGTTGTAGTCGGTGAACAGCACCAGCGTCAGCTTGGGGTTCTTGGCGCCGAGGCGCGGGCTGGTGGCGCTGTTGAACAGCACATCCTTGTTGCCCTTGATGAAGTTGCCAAGCTGCGCCTCCTGGTCTGCCGCGTTCTGCTTCTCCCAGGATTCGGCCGCCTCGTCGAGGATCTTGGGGTTGGCGATCAGGGTCTCGCGGATCAGCTCCTTGATACGCGCCTCCTGCTCCGGGGTGAAGGGGGCGGCGTGCAGGGCCGGAGCCAGCAGGGCTGCGGAAAGGGAGGCCAGCAGGGTCAGGGCGCTCAGAGTCGGTTTCATGATTACTCCTTAAAATCGGGTGGTGCCAGCCTGAAGCAGGCCAGCCTTGTGCAATGTGGTCAGCAGATCGTCCTTGTCGAGCAGGGGTGACAGCGTGACCCCCTGCGGCAACTCCGGGCCGTAAATCTGGTTGAAGGGGACGGCCGCCGCGCCCCGCTTACGCAGGAAGGCGGCGATGGTGTCGCTTGGTTTGCTCCAGTCGCCGCGCAGGGCCACCACATCGGGGGCCGAGAGGGCCTGTTGCACCTCATCGCGCAGCAACACGTTGTATTTGTTGGCCTTGCAGGTAACGCACCAGTCGGCGGTGACATCGATAAAGACCCGCTTGTTCTGGGCCAGCGCATCTGTGATGGCGCGTTCAGAGAGCGGCTGCCAGACCACCTTGTCAACGCTGGCCGAGCCCTGCGCGCTAAAGGCGCCGCTCAGCAGCAGGGGGCTGCCAATCAGGGTGGCGAGGGCGATTGCCAGCGTGAAGCCGCGCATGCCGTAACGCCAGATGATGCCACTCAGCAGCGCCAGCAGCATGGCAACTATCAGCCAGCCGGTGGCATAGCTGCCGAGATGGTTGTCGAGCAGACTGGTGAGCCAGAGGCTGGAGCCCAGCATCAGCAAGCCGAGCAGGATGCGCAGATGGTTCATCCAGCGCCCCGGTTTCGGCAACCAGAGGGCGAGCCGCGGCAGGGCCGCCACCAGCAGCCAGGGCAGGCTCATGCCAATCCCCAAAGCTGTGAAGATAAGCCAGAGCTGGCCGAGTGGCGCCGCCAGCGCAAAGGCCACCGCGGTGCCGAGGAAAGGGGCCGAGCATGGGGTCGCCAGCAGGGTGGCGAAACTTCCCTGCAGAAAGTGACCGCCGAGGCCATTGCCGCCGCTGGTGGCAAGGCGGGTGCTGAGGGCGCTGGGCAGGCGGATCTCGAACAGCCCCAGCAGGTTGGCGCAAAACAGCAGGGTGACCAGCACCATCAAGCCGATAAAACCGGCGCTCTGGAACTGGATGCCCCAGCCGACGGCCCCTTGCGTGGCGCGCAGCAGACTGCTCATGGCCGCCAGCACCCAGAAGGAGGCGATGATCCCGGCGCTGGCGGCGAGGAACTGCTTGCGCACCGCTCCCTGTTCACGCTTCTGATGTTGCAACACAGTTCCCAGCTTGAGCGCCAGCACCGGCAGCACGCAGGGCATCAGGTTGAGGATAAGGCCGCCGAGCAGCGCCGCCCCCAGCAACCAGAACAGCGAATGACTCTGGTTGGGCAGCGCGAGTGGCGCGCCGATCGTCTCCTTGCCCTGCCATGCCAGCTCGCCACTGGTGAGCAGCAGGCCGAGGGATTGGCCGCGTAGATCCGGCGCATCTCCCTGCCAGCCATCGCTCACCGGCACCCGGGCGATCAGGGTGTTGCCCTCGACCTCAAGCGCCGGTTTGCCAAACTCGGCCCCCTCAAGAGCGTCGATAAAGAGCGCTGGTGATTGCCAGCCCTCTGCCCGCTCGGCGCGCAGTTGCAGCTGGTTGTGCTGATAACCGAGCTCGACCCGGGTGGCGGCGGGCAGCTGTTGTGGCAGATTGCTGATGGCCTTGGCCCAGCCGAAGTCGAAACCGGCCGGAGTCTGCCCATCTACCGCCAGGGTGAAGGGGAAGTCGGTCAGGATGCAGACGTTGCTGCAGGTCGAGAGGCGCAGAGTCCCCTTGAGCGGTTGCCCTGCGGGATAGTTGAGGCTGAGGGGGAAGCGCACCTCCCCCTGATAACCCTGGGTGCTGAGCCCGGCTACCTCGAAGTGGCGTGGCACCGGCCAGCGCCACTGAAAGTCTCCGACCGGCTCGTCCCACAGGATCTGGGGGGCAATGCCCCCTTCTCCCGGGCTGTGCCAGTAGGTTTTCCAGCCCGACTCCAGCTCGACATCGAGCAGGATGCGGGTCTGATCTGCCGTGCTGCGGTCGGCCTGCAGCCGTACCCGGGCGTGATCATTCTGTGGGCTGGTGAGCCAGCCCGTGTCGCTGGCCAATCCCATGGATTGCCACAGCAGACCGCCCAGTAGCAGGGCCGCCTTGAAGAGATTCGACATCTTTTTGGTCTCGCAAAAATGAGTGACAGCTAACGAAAGAACGCTGCCGAACTCATTCCCGCCAGACGCAGAGGGTGAGGTGCAGACGTCGCTCGGGCGGCGAGATGACTCTGGGAGGGGGTAGTGGCGGTGTGTAGCGCCAAAGGGGGGCCAGCAGGGCGATCAGCACGGCCACGGCAAAGAAGAGCTGTTCGACGCAGAGCAGGGTGGCGGCGCTTAGCCACTTGCCGTTGAGCTGGCAGCTGGTGGGTTGCGGGCTGGCCGGTTTGGCATCCTCTTGATCCGTTGCCGAGCCTGGAACGGGCAGAGCCTGACAGCTGAGGGCGTGATCGAGCAGGGCAAGCCGGGCCAGCGGCTGGGCCGCACAATTGAGCACCAGCAGGCAGACCAGCAGCAGGAGATGTTTCGCTACCCGTTGTTGCAACATCATGTTCGCCCCGTCCATCAAGATGGGGCCATCCTAACGACCAATGGCGGGTGGGGCAAGTCGGCGGCGTATTGATGAGCTGCACTGTGGGTGGCGCGACGGGGAGGGTGGTCGGTTCTGTTTGGCGAACGCTTGTTCGCTAAAAGGGGGATCAGTATACTGCGCCGAGTTAAAACTCGAGGTGTTCGATGCTCAAAATTGCCCGTGTGCTGCTGCTTGGTCTGCTGCTCATTTTCTGGTTCCTGTTCGGCCTGCTGCTCTGTCTGGTTCGTCCGCGCCATCCCAACAACGTCTATGTCTTCGCCCGCATGTATCACGCGGTCTGCCCGCTGATCGGACTGCGAGTCAAAGTGACGGTGGCAGACGAGGTCAAATCGGTCGGCCCGGCGGTCTACGTCTGCAACCACCAGAGCAACTTCGACATCTTCACCGTGACCGGTGCGGTGCAGCCCGGTGTGGTGGCTGTGGGCAAGAAGAGCCTGCTCTGGCTGCCGTTGTTCGGCCTTATCTTCTGGCTCTCCGGCAACGTGCTGATCGACCGCTCCAACCGCTCCCGTGCCATCGGCACCATAGGTCAGGTGGTGGATCGCATCAAGAACCGTGGCACCTCCATCTGGATGTTCCCGGAAGGGACCCGCTCCCAGGGGCGTGGCCTGCTGCCGTTCAAGGCGGGCGCTTTCCACACTGCGGTACAGGCTGAAGTGCCCGTTGTGCCCATCGTCTGCTCCAGCTACTTCGGCCAGGTCGACCTCAATCGCTGGGACAACGGCGAAGTGCTGGTGGAAGTGATGGCGCCGGTTTGCAGCAAGGAACACGGTGCCAGCGGCATTCGCGATCTCTCCGACACCTGCCGCGCCCGGATGGAGGCCAAGCTGACCGAACTGGACAGCAAGCTGGGCCACAGCCACGCCGCCTGACGGATAGCGCAGATGAATTGAAAAGGGCTATCTCTACATCACTAATGGTTCAGTGCGGCTGCCCGGTGATCTCATCCTGAGGCTTGTGTTGCCACACCGCGCCGAGCAGCAGCTTGAGCAGCAGTCCGGGCGGGTTGTCTAGCAGATTGCCGGACTCCAGCAGCAACTGGCCATCGGCGCGAAATCCGAGGCTGGCATCTATGGTGCCATCCTCCGAGGCCACCTGGATCAGGCCATTGAGTGCGGAGCGCTCACCGGGCTGACAGCGCAGCCGCAGTTCGCGGGGTTCCCCCAATAGGGTGAAGGCGCGGCTCAGCGGGGGCGAGTCTTCATAATCGGGCCAGTTGAAGAAGTGATACTGCTCGGCCAGGGTGCCAGCCTGCTGGCAAAACTGGTCGAACAGCTGCCCGATCGCCTGATACTCCTGATCGAGTCGTCTTGCCTGCTCTTCAATCCGTTTCATTGTTTACTCCTTGTCTATCCACTTGATCAGACATTGCTTTTCTGACCCCGTGACTGCCGTTTTCCAGATATGAGGCCAAATGGTCACGAGGTCTGTGAGCCGGATCGAAGTTTCAGTCTGAAAACGTTATCTTGTTGAAACTGGATGGTTTTTTTTGCCATTCCGCTCACATTTGAATCGATTGCCGCTGATTAGAATTTCGCGCTTGAAATGGGAACTAAAGCTTATTGAGCTCGGGGGATGGCTCGGCGCCCCCGGGTTGAATTCCACCTTGCCAAGGGTGGGATAACTCCGAGAGAGTAAGCAAAGCGCGACTGCCGACCGGCAGGCGCGCTTTTTCTTTTACGGGGTGCCGTGAGAGAAATGAGAGTAAAAAGAAAAGCCGTCCCGGTTGGGGGACGGCTTTTGGCTGGGATGCCATTGGCTGGCTTAACGCTTGCGCAGCAGGCGCAGGGCGTTGGCGGTCACCAGCGCGGTGGCGCCGGTATCGGCCAGCACCGCAATCCACAGGCCGGTGATGCCGAGCAGGCTGGTGACCAGGAAGATGGCCTTCAGCCCCAGTGCCAGCGCGATATTCTGGTGAATATTGGCCAGTGCCGCCCGCGACAACCGGATCATCGCGGCAATACCGCCGAGCTGGTTGTGGGTCAGCGCCGCATCGGCGGTCTCCAGCGCCACGTCGGTGCCACCGCCCATGGCGATGCCGATGGTAGCCCGCTTCATGGCCGGTGCATCGTTGATGCCATCGCCGATCATGGCGACTTTCTGCGAGCTGGCGAGCTTGGCTATTTCATCGACCTTGCCCTCCGGCAACAGGCCGGCGCGCCAGCCCATCCCGAGTTCACCGGCGATGGCCTCGGCGGCGCGGGGGTTGTCCCCGGTCAGCATGATGCTCTGCAGGCCGAGCCGGTTGAGCTCTTGCAGCGCAGCAGCCGCTTCCGGTCGGATCTGATCCCGCAGGGCCAGCAGGGCCACCGGCAGAGCCTGTTCGCTGCTGCTCTGGCAGAGCACGACCACCGTCTTGCCCTGTTGCTCCAGCATGGCGATCTGGGCGTGTTGGCCCTTGCTCAGCGTAGCTATCCGGCTCGGTGCCAGCAGTTGCCACAGCTCGCCGTTGATGCGCCCTTCAACACCCATGCCCGGCAGGGCACGCAGATCGCGGGCTTCTACCTGTGCCAGCCCCTGCTCGTTGGCAGCGGCCACCACGGCACGGGCCAGCGGGTGGTGGGAGCCCTGCTCGATGGCAACCGCCAGTGCCAGCAGTTCGGTTTCCGGCTGGCCATTGAGGCTCACCAGCTCGGTCAGCTGCGGCTTGCCCAGGGTCAGGGTGCCAGTCTTGTCAAACGCCACGGTATCGATATGGGCCAATCGCTCCAGTGCTGCACCACCCTTGATCAGGGCCCCCTGCCGGGTTGCTGCCGCCAGCGCCGAGGTAACCGCCGCCGGGGTGGAAATAACCAGGGCGCAGGGGCAACCGATGAGCAGCAACGCCAGCCCGCGATAGACCCACTCGTCCCAGCTCTGGCCGAAGGCAAGAGGCGGCACCAGCACCACCAGCAGGGCAACCAGCATCATGGCCGGGGTATACCAGCGGCTGAAGCGGTCGATAAAGCGCTCGATGGGGGCGCGCTGGCTTTCGGCCTCCTCGATGAGGTGCAGAATGCGGTCGATGGCGTTGTTGCCGGGCTCGGAGACGACTTCAAGACGCAGCACCCGATCCGCCGCCAGACTGCCGGCAGGCACCTTGTCACCCTGACGACGCTCCACCGGAATGGATTCACCGGTCAGGGCGCTTTCGTCAAACGCACCGAGTTCATCGAGCAGGCGGGCGTCGGCAGGTAGACGGGCACCCGGGGCGATTTCGATGATATCGCCGGGACGCAGCTCATCGGCAGCTACCTCTTCCCGCACCTCGCCCTCGGCAGTGGTACGGATCCGCAGCGCCTTGTCGGGTACCAGTGCCATCAGGGCGGTCACCCCGGCCCGGGCGCGCCCGGCGGCGTAGGCCTCCAGATGTTCCCCCAGCATAAAGAGCAGCAGCACCATGGCCGCTTCGGCGGTTTCGCCGAGGAACAGGGCGCCCACGGCGGCGACCGTCATCAGGGTCTCGATGGCGAAGGGGGAGCCGCTTTGGGTCAGCGCCCACGCCTTGCGGGAGATGGGCCACAGCCCCCAGAGGGTCGCCAGGGTAAAGAGCGGCTGACCGAACTCTTTCGGCAGCAGGGCGGCGACCAGCATCAGGCCGGCCAGTGACAGGGGCTGCCAATATTTGCCCAGGGTGGTCAGCAGCGGGCTTTGGCGTGTTGCTTCCTTTGTGATTGTGTGGGCTGTATTGGCCTGAGCACCCTTGAGCTGGAAACCGGCGGCCAGCACGGCGGCGGTGACGGGATCGGGGGAGAGGCCGGGGGCCAGATCCACTACCAGCTTCTCGGTGGCAAACAACACGCGCGCCTGTTGCACGCCGCTCACCCGGCTGACGGCGGTCTCGATCTTGCGGGCGCAGCTGGGGCAATCCATCCCCAACACCTGCCAGCTGTGGCGACTGTTGCCTTGCTCCGGCGCAACCAGCGGGTCGGCAGGTGGCATATCGTGCTCATGCTCATGCTCATGCTCATGCTTATGCTTATGATCGTGAGCTAGCGATAAGGGGGCGCTGCAGCACGCTTGATCGTGACAGCTTCCTCGGGGAGGCTCTTCATCCCCGGGGGATTCATTGCCGTCACGGGATGCGTGCTCATGAGGCGTCGGGGTTGAACAGCAACTGACGGGCGTGGTGTTGTCGCAGCAGTGGCTATCGTGGTGATGCTCACTCTGGCCGGGGGCCGCCTTGCTGACGGCCTTGATGGGGGCGGCGTGCTGATGATTGCAGCAGGATTTGCTCATGATGAGTCCCTCTTGATGGATCCCGCCCCTGCGAGATCCCTGATTACCGAGAAGGAGTCTAAACCTTGGTGTTAAGTCCAAGGTCAACCCCTTTATATCCCTTGTCTTCGCGGGTGTTTGTCTGGTCCCGCCGCCCCTATACTGAGCACTCGGATTTTTACTACACCAATAAAGGACATAACACATGAGCAACTCAGTCACTCTGCAAGGCAACCCGGTCTCCGTCGCTGGTCACTTCCCGGTCGCCGGTGAGCAAGCCAAGCCCTTCTCCCTGGTGGCCAAGGATCTCTCCGACGTGACCCTGGCAAGCTTTGCCGGTCAGCGCAAAATCCTGAATATTTTCCCGAGCGTCGATACTCCCACCTGCGCGACCTCTGTGCGCAAGTTCAACGAGCAGGCCAGCGCGCTGGAGAACACAGTTGTACTGTGCATCTCCGCCGATCTGCCGTTCGCCCAGTCCCGCTTCTGCGGCGCCGAAGGTCTGGACAAGGTAGTGACTCTCTCCACCCTGCGCGGTGCGGCCTTCATGGAAGATTACGGCGTTGCCTTCTCTTCCGGTCCGCTGGTCGGTCTGACCGCTCGCGCCATCGTGGTGCTGGATGGTGACAACAAGGTGCTGCACAGCGAGCTGGTCGCCGAAGTGGCCGACGAGCCGAACTACGCTGCGGCGCTGGCCGTGCTGTAAGGCTGCAAGCCATAAAAAATCCCGCTTCGGCGGGATTTTTTATGCGGGAATTGTCCGTTCAGGGCGTAGCTGGCGGGGTGGTCGCCGGTTCAGCCTTGGCGGTTGGGGAGGGTTGCCACTCCACATAGGGGCGGTGGATCTTCTCGTAGATCTCGGCCAGTTTGCCGGTGGCAGCCAGCTGATCGATGGCTTGCCGGAGAAATTCGTCCATCTCATCACCTGCTGCCCCTTTCTGGATGATGAAGACATCCTCGAAATCCCCGAAAAATTCTCGCCTGATATTGGTCAGCCCCAGCTGCTTGAGCATCAGGTCGGCCTCCTCTTGTGCCCAGACAAAGGCGTCGATACGGCCGCGTGAGAGCTTGCGCAGTGACTGCTCGATACTCATCGATCGCTGCACCGGGAAGGGCATATAGTCGGGAACCGCCTCGATTAGCAGATCCCGTTTGGTGGGCACTATGCCGTAGGCCATATCTGTGGTGACCGGATAGGCGGTATTGCTGTAAATCACATGGGCAACTTTGCCAAAACTGCGGGTGCTGAAGCGATAAGCCAGCATATCGATATCCTTGAGGTTGCGGATGGCGGGCAGCCCCAGATCAGCCTTGCCGGAGATCACCCCAGCCATGGCACGGGCGATGGGGTAGATGGTGATCTTGATGGTCACATCGGGGTAGAGATCATCGATGGCGTGTACCAGGTCGACAAAGGGGCCTGTCTTGTCGGCATTGACCAGCCCCGGTAGCTCGCCAAGGTGGGCATTGAGGATGCGCCCCGGTTTCGGCGGCTCGAGGGCGACGTCGTTCTCCGGATTCTGCGACAGGCCGAGGGTGGCGCTGCCGAGCAGGGTGACCACGAGCAGCAGAAGGGAGATGTGTCTGGTCATGGCGAGTCTCTCTTGGTGATGGGTCAGCTAAAGTGTAGTCAGCCGGTCGCCAGCCCCCTCGGCCAGGCCATCATGGATAGGGTTTTACTTCTCGGCCCCCGCTCACTAGACTTCGCCTCCCACTTCTTTGTTGACGTAGCGCCATGACCTTTAGCGAACTTGCCCTTCATCCCGCTCTGCTTGCCTCTTTGCCCGCCACCTTGCAGACGCCGACCCGCATCCAGCAGCTGGCCATTCCGGCGGCGCTGGCGGGGCAGGATCTGCTGGCGCTGGCCCAGACCGGCAGCGGCAAGACGCTGGCGTTTGGCTTGCCGCTGCTGCAACGGTTGGAGCCGGCCTCCAGCCAGGTGCAGGGTCTGGTGCTGGTGCCGACCCGCGAGCTGGCGATTCAGGTCACTGCCGCGATAAAAGAGGGTGCCGAGGCGCTGGGGCTGCGCATCGTGACGTTGTGTGGGGGCGTTGCGCAGGAGCGGCAACAGGCCGAACTGGTGCAGGGGCCACAGCTGCTGGTCGCCACGCCGGGGCGGCTGCGGGATCTGCTGACCCAGCAACTGCTGGGGCTGGATGGTTTGCAACTGCTGGTGCTGGATGAAGCGGATCGCTTGCTGGAGATGGGCTTTGCTCCCGACATCAAGGCGCTGCTCGGCTTTATTCCGGCGGATCGCCAAACCCTGCTCTTCTCCGCCACCTTGCCTGCCGAGCTGGAGGCGCTGGCCAACGGCCTGCTGCGCGAGCCTAACCGTATCGAGGCAAACCCCCTTAACAGCGTGGTGAACGAGATCGAAGAGCGGCTCTATTTGGTCAACAAGAGCAGCAAGGTCCCGGCGCTTATCAGCTTGCTCAAGGAGCAGGCGTGGCCGCAGGTGCTGGTCTTTATCAGTGCGCGGGATGATGCCGACGGGGTTGCCAGAAAGCTGGCCAAGGCAGGTATCGCTGTGGCTGCCCTCCATGGCGAAAAAGAACAGGCGGTGCGCGAGCAGGCGCTCAGCGATTTCAAAGAGGGCAAAATTCGGGTGCTGGTGGCCACCGACCTGATGGCGCGTGGCATCCATGTGGAGGCGCTGCCGGTGGTGATCAATCTGGACTTGCCCGCCAGCGCCCCTGTTTACGTACACCGCATCGGTCGTACCGCCCGGGCTGGCCGCGAAGGGTTGGCCATTTCGCTGGTCTGCCATGGCGAGAGTGACATGCTGCAAGCCATTCGCACCCTGACCGGCCGCGATCTGCCGTTGGGCGATCTGGCGGGATTCCCGGTCACCGACCAGCCTGCCAGCGGGGAGGGCAAGCGCCCCCCTCGTGACAAGCAGGCCAATCGCCGCACTCAGGCCAAACGCAGCGTCAAGCAGTTCAAGGGCAAGCGCTGACCTCAGGGTTTACCTTGTTCCCGCGCGAAGAAGTCACGACGCCACTGGCTCAACACCTCCTCCTTGTGCTGTTGCCACAGCGCAGGATCCATCTGCTGTTGGCTGGTCGCCAGTTGCTGCTCCAGCTCGGCCAGCTCTCGCTGGTAGCGGCTACGTTGATCGAGTTGCTGCTGGCGCGCCTCGGCAAACGCCAGCGTGGCTTCAGCCTTCTCTGCGGGGAGGAAGTGGCGGGCCAGGGTGGCCAGATCCTCATCTCCCCAAAGCTGACGAGCTTGCTGCAGGCGGGCATCCGGGTTGAACAGCTCGCCTGCCAGATTCGGATTATCCGCCGCCCACCGATCCTGCAAGCGGCTGAGGGCGTCCAGCCGCTCGGCCAGCGGCAACTGCTCGCTCTCCTGCGCCAACTGATCCAGCGCCAGGGCATAGCGCCCCTGTAGCCGGATCAGGCTCTCCCCCTCGCTCAGCCACCCGTCCTCTGTTGCTTCCAGATTGCTCACACGCTGCGCCAGCGGCAACTCGCTGTCGCTGATCTCGCTGTCGCTGATCTCGCTGTCGCTGATCTCGCTGTCGCTGATCTCGCTGTCGCTGATCTCGCTGGCAAGCTGGTTGATCAGTTCATCCGGCATCGCCTGCCAGCTGCTGGGCACTTCTTTGCTTTTGCCATCCATCCCCTCAGCGTTTGGCATGTGGGGAGGCTGGCTCCCCGGTTCTGCTGGCAATTGCACATCGGCCGGAGAAGGCGTCGCCGACCGTTCTGGCGATATCGGGGACTGCTCTTCCTGCCAGCCCAGATTCACCAGCAAAAGGGTCAGGATCGCCAGCGCCAGTATCCCGTAACGGCGAGTCATCGGCTGATCTCTCCCTTGACCGGGAAGTGGTCTGAGAGGTTGCTGGCGGGCCAGAGGCTGCCATCGCTGCTGCGTGGGATCCAGACCGTGTTGAGGTTGTGGCTGGCGCTGCCGTATTCCCGGCTTACTACCAGATAGTCCAGATACTCAACGTTGGCGCCACCGGAGAGCGGGCCACCGGCATAGGGGTTGATCCTGGGATCGAAGGTGGCTTCGGTATAGCCGCCATAGGCGGGTTCATGGGCGTTCAGATTGGCCAGCATGTTGGCGTAGTCATCGGCAAACTTGCGTTTGTTGACGTTGAAGTCGCCGCCATAGATGACGGTGTCGCTGGCGGGGATCTTGAGGCTGGCTGCCAGAGAGCGGATCTGACCGAACTGGATCTGCCGCAGCTTGCGCGCCTCGTCGGTGTCAAAGCTGGCGGTGTGGGTGGCGAACAGGTGCCACGCCTTGCCCCCCTTGATCACCTCGGCGTACATCACCCCCTTGTCGGCGAAGCAGTCGGTGCCGGTGCACTGGGGATAGACCAGCTGGGCCTCCCGCACTATGGGATAGCGGCTGACGATCACTACGCCGCCGTCGTGGACGTTGATCCCGGGCTTGTCGAGTACCTTGGTCTGGTAGGGGTACTCTTTCGCCAGCGCCTGCAAAAAGCCCTCGCGGCGGCCATCGAATACTTCTTGCAGCAGCAGGGCGTCATAATCCTTGAGATAATCAGGCAGCAAGGTCAATCGCTCGCCGATGCTGGAGGCGATCACAGGCAGCGCCCAGACGTTGTAGCTGGCCACCTTGAGCCTGTTTTCTGCCGGTTCCGGCTGCTCCCGTTTTTGGGGAGGCGTGATCATATAGTGCAGATCGTCGTAGCGGCCGGTGAACTTGGCGGCAAAGGCCAGCTCTTGTGACCCTGCAACGCGATGGATCGCCCGATCGTTTTGCCAGCCGGATGCGCCGGTCGGCGTCTCGCCACCGTGCTGCAAGGTGGTGTTCCACCAGGTTCCCTCCATCAGCTGGTTGAGCCGATAGACGTCGCCACCCGCTGTGGTCACGCGGGTTTCGAACAGATAGCTCTTGCCCGCCTTGACCCCCTCATAGCGATTGAAGCTGAGTACCATGGCGCTCTCCCACGGGCCCAGCTCGGTGCGGTGCTGGCTCCACTGACTGCCGGGTTGCAGCTGGCCGCTGCCGCTTTGGCGGATGTCGATCTGAAGCGGTTCAGGACTGTTGTTGGTGAGATAGACATCGGTATCGGCCAGTGCCAGTTGCGGGAACTGGCTGACCAGCAGCAGGGCGGCATAACTGAGGGTTTTCTGCATCACAGGATCCTTTTGGTTGCAGGGCAATGGAAAGTGACTGTTATGGCGAATGCAGAGGTCAGTTTGTTTACATTTTGATTACAAGTAAATGAATTGGTTTTGTTTGGAGCTTTGTGGAGGTGTAAAGCGAGCGAGGCAGCACGCTTAAAGAGAGAGGGAAGAGCGAGGGAAGGCGCCCGTGTCAGGCGCCTTCAGGAGTTAGCGGTGGGCCAGCGGGTAGGTGAAGAGCGCCAGATGGGCGAAGTTGAAGGCGAAGTGGATCAGGATGGCCACGGAGAGTCGCCCACTGAGCTGGAATGCCAAGCCGTAGCAGCAGCCTGCCAGGGTCGCAAACAGCGCCAGCAGCGGGCCACCGGGCAGGTGGATGGCTCCGAACAGTAGCGCAGCCACGACGATGCCAATCCAGGGGCGGTAACGCTCGGTCAACCCCTGCTGGATAGCTCCACGAAACAGCGCTTCTTCCGCCACGCAGGTGAACAGCAGATTGTTGAGTGCAAACAGCCACCACCAGTGGGGCAGACCCACTTCCGGTTTCAGTGCCCCCAACTGCCAGGCGATGACCAGCAGGGCTCCCAGCGGCAGCAGCAACAGGGCCAGCGGGCGCCAGCGGATTGCGCCCCCCTTGCCCAGCAGCATCGGGCAGGCCAGCAGCAAGCCAAAGAGCAGCAGCGGCTTGTCGAGGTTCAGATACATGTTGAACGGCACGCTGGCGGGGCCTGCCAGCGCCTGATCCAGCACCTTGAGATTGTTGAAGCCGGGGATGAGGTGCAGGGTCAGCGCAATCGCCCAGAGGATCAGCACCACTCTGGCCGCCATCGCCCGGCGGGCGGGGAGGGTTGGCGTACGCCACGCCAGCAGTAATCCTGCGACCGAGACCAGCAGGGCGGGTAGTGTCATTCGGTCAAGCCACAGTGCCAGCAGCAGGGAGAGTCCCAGCAGGGCCAAGGCGGGAAGACGCTGGCGGAAGAGGGCAAGCAGCACGGCCAGCGCCAGCGCGCCCCAGATAAATGAGTCGGGAAGGGGTAACATTGGATCTCCTTGATCGAGGCAGGCGGCAACCTTAACAAGAGGGCGTCAGCAGGACAACCGCGCAGGAGGTGGTCGGATCCCTTCTCTATACTCATCAACAGGGTAAAGGGAGAGCAGCTGATGAAGCACTGTCTGTGGTTGTTGTGTTGTTGGTGTGTCTGGCTGCAGGCCGCACCCTTGCTGCTGGTGACCGGTGAGTTCACCCCCTATACCGGCAAGGCACTGCCTGAAGGCGGCGAGAGCACCCGGCTGGTGACGACCCTGCTGCAAGAGGCCGGGTATCGAGAGCTCCAGGTCGACTACCTGCCCTGGCCCCGCGGCTATCAGTTGACCCGCAATGGGTTGGTCGCGGCCACCTTCCCCTACGCCTGGACTGCCGATCGGGCCAAGCTCTTCCACTACAGCGCTCCCATTCATATAGATCGCCTCTCCTGGTTTACCTATCGGGGGAGCGAGGCCATTCAGGCTGGCCGCTGGCAAGGGCTGCGAGTCTGCATTCCGCTGGGGTGGAGCACCAGCCATGCCGACGGGGTGATCAAGCGTTTCGGGCTGGATCTGCAGCGCCCCAAGACCCTGGCACAGTGTCTGCAACTGCTGGATCGCAAACGGATCGATCTGCTGCCGATGAACGAGACGGTGACCCGGGATGCCAGCCGTCAGCTGTTTGGCGACCCCTGCCATCTGCAGGCATTGCCCCACTTTCGTCAGAGCGACACCTTTTACCTGATCATTTCACGGCAGTATCCGGAGGCCGCCAACCTGCTTGAGCGCTTCAATCATGCCCTGGCTGCCGCCCGTGCCGATGGTCGCTATGACCAACTGGTCTCCCGAGCCGGAAAGGGGATCGATTGCCGTTGAGAGTGCCTAGGCGGAAAACAAAAAGCCGGAGCAGTGGCTCCGGCTTTCTTTATGCCTTCAGGGGCGATTAGCGGCCTGATTCTGCGATCACGCGGGCGATGATATCAGCGCGCTTGCCGGCTTCCAGTTCGCCCAGCGCAATCAGACCCGCTTTGAAGATCACGTTCTTCGGCAGGCTGACATCGTCCAGGGTGGTGATCGCTTCAACGTGCATGCCATTCAGACGGCTGGCATCGCGCGGGCTCAGGTTGACCTGAGTGTTCATCACCTGCTTGCCTTTCTTCTTGGCAGGTGCAGCCGCTTTCTTGGTGGATTCCTGTTCTTCGTCTTCCGGCAGTTCGTCATCAAAATCGTAAATAGACATAGTCAATCCTGTTGAGTTAGGCAAAAGGGCACATTTGCCCGACATAGTAATCCGACATTGGGTCAATCAGCCCATATCCTCGTTACGGATAAAGGCGCGCCAGGAGCTGAGCACCTGGGCAAAATCTTCCAGCCCGCACATGGCCAGCTGTTCATCATCGTAGTAGGCGAGATCGTCAAGATCCTCACCTAGCTCGATATTGAGGGCGTTGGCTTTCACCTCCGCCTCTTCATGGGTCAGCAGCAGGGAGTAGTCACCGCCGTTGAGCCGGTATTCGACTCGGGTGCGGTTGGAGAGCTGATCAATGATGGAGAAGAGTTCGTCGAGCTTCTCCTCATCCTTGCCAACCTCGTCGATCAGCCACTGACCGATGGCTTCATGGCCCATGGAGAACCGGGCGCGATAGCCACCAAACGGGTCGCGGCGAAATTCATAATCCATAGCACAGTCCAGATCGGAGGGATGGGCCATCACGGGCAGGCGGGTGCAAGCACGCAATTCCTGCTCCATGGCGGGGCACACATCGGGTAAAGTGGCCTATTCTAGCGATCCCCCTCTCGCTTGTCTTGATGATGTGGCATCTTTGCGCCCATGTGCCCTGAATCGGCCCGTGGTGGCGCCGCCAGATCAGCCCCTTGTCCGGAGATGTTATGCAGCTAAACGATAACCTTGCCCGCCAGATCGTCGCACGGGCGATGAAGATCCTGTCGTTCTCGGTCAACGTGATGGACGAACATGGCCTCATCATTGCGTCCGGCAATCCGGAGCGGATTCATCAGCGCCACGAAGGGGCCGTGCTGGCATTGACCGAAAACCGAGTGGTGGAGATTAGCGAAGCGACTGCCTTGCAGCTCAAAGGGGTGCGACCCGGCATCAATTTGCCCATCTCCTATCAGGGGGAGCTGATCGGGGTGATCGGTATCTCCGGCGATCCGGAGGAAGTGCGTGCTTACGCCGAGCTGGTGCGAATGACGGCAGAACTGATCCTGGAGCAGGCGGCGCTCACCGAGCAGTTGCAGTGGGACAAGCGCCACAAGGAGGAGCTGGTGTTGCAGCTCATTCGGGGCGAGGGGCGAGTCGATCAATTGCAGCAGGCGGCCCGTTTTCTCGGGCTGGAGTTGGCCCAGCCTCGGGTGGTGGCCGTGCTTGCGCTGGAGGAGGCGGATCCGGCGCGTCTGCGGGAGCTGGTCCATCAGCTGGAAAATCCGGAGCGGGACAATCTGGTCGCCATCAACGGGCTCGACGAGATAGTGGTGCTCAAACCGGCGCAATTGAGTGATGGCGTCTGGCAATCGGCGCAGGAGCGCAGCCGGATCAAGCAGTTGCTGGCCCGCATTCCCCACTTCAAGGTGCATATCGCGGTGGGCGATTACTTCGCCGGGATCTACGGGCTGGCGCGCTCTTACCAGACGGCGCGAGATACCCTGCGCCGTGGTATGCGGCAGGCGCCGCGCAAACAGGTCTACTTCTTTGAGGATTACCGTTTGCCAGTGCTGCTGGGCAGTCTGGCGGACTCCTGGCAAGCGGATCAGCTGCGCACACCGCTGCAGAAACTGGCCCGGGAAGATGGTAAAGGGGCGCTGCAGAAGACCCTGCGCCACTATTTCTTGCAGGATTGTGATCTGCATCGCTGTGCCGAAGCCCTGTTCATTCACCCCAATACCCTGCGCTATCGGCTGGGGCGGATAGAGCAGATAACCGGGTTGAATTTCAACAAGTTAGACGACAAATTTTTGCTCTATCTCGGCCTTAATCTCGACTTGTGATTGTAAAGTTAGACAAAAAACTACTTTTAAATGACGCAATTTTTGGTTTGTAAGCCAAAGCATTCTGATTGCAGATCTCCATAATGGCGGCCATTCACTCCCATTGAAGGTGTCCGTCATGATCCCGGTTACAGCCCTTGGCGCCATCGCGGCGCTCTCCATCGCCATCATCCTCATTTTGAAGAAGGTGCCGCCCGCTTACGGCATGATCGTGGGTGCCCTGGCCGGTGGCCTGATTGGCGGTGCCGATCTGACCCAGACCGTCGCCCTGATGATCGGCGGTGCCCAGGGGATCACCACTGCGGTGATGCGGATCCTGGCGGCCGGTGTGCTGGCCGGCGTGCTGATCGAATCGGGTGCGGCCACCACTATCGCCGAGACTATCGTCAAGAAGCTGGGTGAAACCCGCGCCCTGCTGGCGCTGGCGCTGGCAACCTTGATCCTGACTGCGGTCGGCGTATTCGTGGATGTGGCCGTTATCACGGTCGCCCCCATCGCGCTGGCCATCGCCCGCCGTGCCGACCTCTCCAAGGCGGCCATCCTGCTGGCGATGATCGGCGGCGGCAAGGCGGGTAACGTCATGTCCCCCAACCCCAACGCCATTGCAGCGGCTGATGCCTTCCATCTGCCCCTCACCTCTGTGATGGCGGCGGGCATCATCCCGGGTCTGTTCGGTCTGGTGATGGCCTACTGGCTGGCCAAGAGGTTGAACAACAAGGGCAGCAAGGTTGCTGCTGATGAAGTGGTGAGCTTTGCCGGTGCCAAGTTGCCGGGCTTTGCCGCCGCCATCAGTGCACCGCTGGTCGCCATCCTGCTGCTGGCCCTGCGGCCGGTCGCCGGTATCGTGGTGGATCCGCTGATTGCGCTGCCCCTCGGTGGTCTGGTTGGTGCCCTGATGATGGGTAAATTCAGCAAGGTGAACCAGTTTGCGGTCTCCGGCCTCGCCCGCATGGCGCCGGTCGCCATCATGCTGCTGGGTACCGGTACCCTGGCAGGCATCATCGCCAACTCCGGCCTGAAAGATGTGCTGATCAGCGGCCTGACCGCCTCCGGTCTGCCCTCCTACCTGCTGGCGCCTATCTCCGGTGCCCTGATGTCGCTGGCAACCGCCTCGACTACCGCCGGTACCGTGGTGGCCTCCAACGTATTCAGCTCCACCCTGATTGAACTGGGGATCAGCAGTTTGGCCGGAGCGGCGATGATCCATGCCGGTGCCACCGTGTTTGACCACATGCCCCACGGCTCCTTCTTCCATGCCACCGGTGGCAGCGTCCACATGGGCGTGGGTGAGCGTCTGAAACTTATCCCTTACGAAACCGCAGTCGGTCTGACCATTGCCACTGTCTCCACCCTGATGTTTGGCGTGTTTGGCCTCGCCTAAGGAATTGATATGAAAATTGTTATTGCCCCCGATTCATTCAAGGAGAGTCTGAGCGCCATGGCGGTGGCTGATGCCATCGAGGCTGGTTTCAAGCAGGTGCTGCCGAACGCCACCTACGTCAAATTGCCGATGGCCGATGGCGGTGAGGGCACGGTGCAATCGCTGGTCGATGCCACCGGTGGCAGGATCCTGCCGGTCGAAGTGACCGCGCCCCTTGGCAACAAGGTGCAGGGTTTCGTCGGCCTGCTGGGTGATGGCGAGCGCGCCGTCATCGAGATGGCTGCCGCCTCCGGCATCCATCTGGTGGCGCCCGAGCAGCGCAATCCGCTGCTCACCTCCAGCTTCGGCACCGGCGAGCTGATCCTGGCCGCGCTGGAGATGGGGGTGAAGCACCTTATTCTCGGTATCGGCGGCAGCGCCACCAATGACGGCGGAGCCGGTATGATCCAGGCGCTCGGCGGCAAGTTGCTCAAAGCCGATGGCTCTGCCATCGAGCTGGGTGGCGCGGGTCTCGGTGAGCTCGAGACCATCGACCTGAGCGGTCTGGATCCGCGTCTGGGCGAGCTGGTTATCGAGGTGGCGTGTGATGTGAACAACCCGCTGTGCGGCCCGAAAGGCGCCTCTGCGGTGTTTGGCCCGCAGAAGGGGGCAACGCCCGAGATGGTTGTCGAACTTGATGCCAACCTCTCCCGTTATGCCGACTGCATTGAGCAGGCCCTTGGCAAGCAGGTGAAGGATATTCCGGGGGCGGGCGCTGCCGGTGGCATGGGCGCGGCCCTGGTGGGCCTGCTTGGCGCCGAGCTCAAGCCCGGCATCCAGATCGTGATTGAAGCCCTGAAGCTGGCCGATGAAGTGGCCGATGCGGATCTGGTTATCACCGGCGAAGGTCGTATCGACAGCCAGACCATCCATGGCAAGACGCCAATCGGTGTCGCACGTTGCGCCAAGCAGTTCGGCAAGCCGGTGATCGGCATCTCCGGTTGCCTGACCGACGATTGCGGTGTGGTACACGATCACGGGCTGGACGCGGTATTCGCCGTAGTCAACCGCGCCATGTCTCTGCCGGAGGCGCTGGAGAGCGCCAGCACCAACATTCAACTCACTGCGCGCAACGTCGCGGCACTCTATCAACTCAAGGGTTGATCCGGTTCGGCCGATGGGCGCCATCGGCCACTCAATATCCCCGTTTGGGGCATCTCCTCTCCCGCGAGATGTCTGACTGCCCTGGCACTTATTTGCCGATCCATCGTGATCGGCTCTTTTCTTTCCGTTCCTTTGTCTTGCCACACTTTTGACTCCATGGGTCAGCGCGGTTTTGATAGGCGCAAATCTCCCTTTACGGCATAGTGGTCGTACCAAGTACAAGGAGAGACTCATGTTCCTGCTGACCCTGGGGGTTGCGCTGTTTACCCTGATCCATCTCTACCCCTGTTTTGCGGTGGCCCATCGGGCACGACTGCGCGAGCGGCTGGGTGAGAATCGCTACAAGGGGCTCTTCTCCCTGCTGGTGTTTGTCGCCATCGCCTGCATCATCGCCGGTTGGCGCTCGGCCAGCTCGCTGCCGCTCTATTTCCTGCCGGAGTGGGGGCCGATGACCATGACGGTGATGATGCCCTTTGCGCTGATCCTCTTCTTCTCCGGCCAGGGGCCCAACCATCTGCGGCGTTGGCTGGTGCATCCCCAACTGCTCGGTACCCTGCTCTGGGCGGTGGCCCATCTGCTGGTCAACAGCGAGGCGCGCTCTCTGGTGTTGTTTGGCGGCATCGGGCTGTGGGCGCTGGTGAGCATGGTCTGGATTTCGGTGCGGGACTGGCAGCGATATCCCCGTCCGGCGGCCAACTGGACGGGCACCGGCATCAGCGTCGGGGCTGGCCTTGTTGCCACCGCGCTGCTGGTGTTCTGGGGCCACGGCTGGCTGACCGGCATTCCCCTGCATTGAGAGTGAACTGCGGCTCTGGTAACCGCGTATGATGGACAAAACAAAAGGAGTCTTGGCGATGAAATGGTTCACTCTGTTGCTGTTATTGGGGGCTAGCGCGGCCTCTGCGGCGTGCCCCGATTATTTCAATGTGGAGATGCGGGAGCTCAACAATGCCCAGCGCCACAACCTCTGTCAGCTGACCGAGGGCAAGGTGGTGCTGGTGGTCAATACCGCCTCCTACTGCGGCTACAGCGGCCAGTTCCGCGATCTGGAGAAGCTCTACCAGAGCTATAAGGATAAGGGATTGATTATTCTCGGTTTCCCCTCCAACGATTTCTGGCAGGAGGCGGGCAACGAGACCAAGACCGCCGAGGTGTGTCGCCGCGACTATGGCGTCACCTTCCCGATGTTCAATCGGGTAGCGGTGCGGGGCTCCGATGCTGTGCCACTGTTCAAGGGGCTGGCGGCGGCCGCTGATGGGGATGAGCCGAACTGGAACTTCCACAAGTATCTGGTGGGGCGCGATGGCAAGCTGATCGCCAGCTACGGCGCCAACCAGAATCCGGCTGACGACCCCCTCAAACTGCAGATCACCCGGGCGCTGGGGCTCTGACCCTATTCCTTGGCGGGCGGCTCTGGAATAATGGGCTCCCGCCACTCAATCCGGTTATCTTGTGCTGCAACGTCTTCCTCAAATGGTGATCTTCGATGCGCTGGTGCGCGAGCAGGGGATCTCTGCCGCCGCCCGTCGTCTCGGGGTTTCCAAATCCCATATCAGCAAGCAGTTGGCGCTGCTGGAGACCACTCTTGGCGCCCAGCTGGTACAGCGCACCACCCGCCGCTTCGTCCTGACCGAGCTGGGTCAGGAGTATGCCCGCCACTGCCATGCGCTGGTGGCGGTGGCGCAGGAGGCGGACTCCATGATCGCCGAGCGGCGTGGCAAGGTGAGTGGCGTGCTCCATCTCGGGGTGGGCCAATCATTTGGTCGTCTGCACGTCATTCCTCATCTCAAGGCTTTTCAGGATCGCTATCCCGAGCTGGAGCTGGAGGTCTCGCTGTTCGACCACAGAACCAATCTGGTGGATGAGGGGCTGGATCTCTGGCTCACCACCTATGAGGACAAGCCGGAAGGGCTGGTGGGACAGCGGCTGGCCGACATCGGCTTCGTGGTTGCGGCTTCGCCGGATTACCTGCTGAGCCACGGCACGCCGCTTCATCCCAAGGATCTGGCCCAGCACAACTGCATCACTTACCAGAGTCGGGAGCGGCGCTATCACCAGTGGTCGTTTCGCCAGGGCAAGGAGCGCCAGACGGTGCAGGTAGCGGGTAACTATCGGGTGGATATGGCGGAGGCGGTGCGGGATGCGGCGCTGGCCGGTCTCGGCATCGCCTATATCGCCAACTACTTGCTGGACAAGGAGTTACAGAGCGGCAAGCTAATCCCGGTGTTGCCAGGGTGGCGACCGAACCAGCAGATGGCGGTACACGCCGTTTATGCCCGTCGCGAACATCTGGATCCCAAGATCCGTCTCTTCATCGATTTCCTCAAGGCCCGCTTTGGCCCCGAACCCTATTGGGAGCAGCGACTGGCCCCCTGGCTCGGGGGTAAATTGTCCGGTGGTGAGGAATGATTGTTTCCATTTAAGAACTCTCGATTTCTCCTGATACTAAAACCGAACCAAATCAGCCAGTTGGCGCAACCGATATCGTGCAAACGTTTTTTCTAACAGGGTTGTAACCAAGCGGACTTGCAGTGACGGGGTGAGAGGCGCAGAATCCGCGCCCATCTTTTGCCCCACCTGATGGAGTCCCTATGATTGCCCTGCTCGGCATCCTGAGTATCCTGGCGCTTGCCGTCATCTGCTCTGATAATCGTCGTCGTATCCCGTTGCGAACAGTTGGCCTTGCCCTCTGCCTGCAAATCATGTTTGCCGGTCTGGTGCTCTGGTTGCCTGCCGGTCAGCACGTGCTGAACGGGGTCAGCGAGAGCGTAAGCAGCGTGATCGGTTATGGTCAGGAGGGGATCGCCTTCCTGTTCGGCGATCTGGCCAAGTTCAAGCTGGGCTTCATCTTTGCCTTCAACGTGTTGCCGGTCATCATCTTCTTCTCCGCGGTGATCGCCATCCTCTACCACATCGGCATCATGCCTCGGGTGATCGCCCTGCTGGGTGGTGGCTTGCAGAAGCTGCTGGGCACCGGCCGTGCCGAGAGCCTCTCCGCGACCGCCAACATCTTCGTCGGCATGGTGGAAGCGCCGCTGGTGGTCAAACCCTACCTCTCCAAGATGTCCGATTCCCAGTTCTTCGCTGTGATGAGTTGTGGTCTCGCCTCCGTCGCCGGTGGCACCCTGGTGGGCTATGCCAGCCTCGGGGTTGAGCTGAAATACCTGATCGCGGCAGCCTTCATGTCGGCCCCTGCCGGTCTGGCGATGGCCAAAATCCTGGTGCCGCCGGGAGCTGAAGAGGTCGATCACCATCAGGATGTGGAGATCCCCCGCGCTACCAACGTGATCGAAGCGGCTGCCGATGGCGCCATGTCCGGCCTCAATATCGCGGTGGCGGTCGGTGCCACCCTGCTGGCCTTCGTTGGCGTGATCGCCATGCTCAATGGTCTGCTCGGCTGGGCTGGCGGTCTGGTGGGGCTGGATCTGAGCTTCCAGATCATTCTGGGCTGGCTGTTTGCCCCCGTCTCCTGGCTGATCGGTGTGCCCTGGGATCAGGCACAAGCCGCTGGCGCTCTGATCGGCACCAAGATCGTGGTCAACGAGTTCGTCGCCTTTATCGGTCTGGTGCAGGATCAGACTCTGAGCGAGTCGAGCAAGGCCATCGTGACCTTCGCCCTGTGCGGCTTTGCCAACATCTCCTCCATGGCGATCCTGATCGGCGGTCTGGGCTCCATGGTGCCGGAGCGCAAATCCTTCATCGCCCGTTACGGCATGCGTGCCATTCTCTCCGGCGTGCTGGCGAACCTGATGAGTGCCTGTCTTGCCGGTCTGTTCCTCGCCCTGTAACCGCTGCGGTACGGGATAGATGCAACAAGGGCGCCCTGATGGCGCCCTTGTCATATGGATAAAATGAAGCCCCGACCTTGGTCGGGGCTTCTTGTTGCTACTCAGTCGACGTAGAAGGTCTGCTGGAAGCTGAGGTTCTGTTGCTGCCCGCCGCCCATGATCTTCAGGGTGAACTGATAGGTATCTTCGTTGCGGTAGGGGAGGGTCGCCAGATAGTAGATGGCATCGCCCTCTTTTACCTCCTGAAAGTTCAGGGTGCGGATGGTGCCGGTCAGGTTCTTGGCCTCACCGGTGATCCCCACGGCTTGCGCCACTTTCTGCTTGTCCTGTACCGCGATATTGATGATGGCGTTGTAGCGGCTGCGCTCCAGTCCATACGCCTTGGCGACCTCTGGTGTGAGGAAGCTGGAGTTGAAGGCGTTGTAGTGCACCAGCCAGGGCCCCAGTTCCTTCATCTGTTCTGCCTTGAGCGGCAGTGTCATCAGCAGTGCCAGCAGGCCACTCATCCAGGCTGTTTTCATCTGTCATCCCTCTCATATCTACGGTTGGCGCAGGCCGATTCATTCAGCCTTGCGTGTCATTCAGCAGTGCACTCACTTCTTGCGGCAACTGTTTGGGGCTGTCGATGGCGACGGTTTTGTGTCGCCCCAGCTCGCCCCGCACTATGGTGATCTGTCCCTTGGCCACCTTGAACTGCTTGGCCAGAAACTTGATCAGATGGCTGTTGGCCTGGCCATCGACCGGCGGCGCCGTGATGGCCACTTTCAGCTCTTCGCCATGCAATCCGATGATCTGATCCCGACTCGCCTTGGGCTGGATCACCAGATGCAGTACCAGTTCATCCCCTTGTTGCAGGACGGCTGGCATCAAATCATCCACCACAGTTGGCCGAACAGGTCACCCAGCAGGTAGTTGATGGCTTGCAGGCCGATAAAGGCGACCAGCACCGAGAGATCCAGCCCACCCAGTGCCGGCAGTACGCGGCGGATAGGGGCGAGGAACGGCTCGGTCAGCTGATGCATCACGTATTCGATGGGGTTGCGGCCTTGGCTGACCCAGCTCAGGATGGCGCGGATCAGCAGTACCCAGAAGATCATCGAGCCCGCTTTTTTCAGCACGGTCAGCGCGGCAAACAGGCTGATGCTGAGCCAGTCCGCCAGCAGCACGTTCATGCTCTTGAGCAGAGCCAGCTTGGCGAAGGCGATGGCCAGCGCCAGCACCACGGAAGCGAGATCGATGCCGCCCAAGCCCGGGATCACACGGCGCAGCGGGATCACCAGCGGATTGGTCAGCTTGACCACCATCTGGCTCATCGGGTTGTAGAAGTCGGCACGGGCCCACTGCAGCCAGACGCGCAGCAGGATCACCATCAGGTAGAGATCGAAAACGGTGTTAATCAGAAAGTAAGCAGTGTTCATCTGGGCTCCTGTTAGAAGAGGGTTTCCATTTCGGTGGCGCGAGCAACGGCCGCCTGCATGGCTTGCGCAGTCAGCGGCATCAGCCCCTGCTGCTGGAATGTCTTGATGGCTTCGGCTGTGGTGCCGCCCTTGCTGGTCACCTGCTCACGCAGGGTCTGCAGCCCCAGCTCGGGGTTTTGCTCCACCATGGCGGCTGCGCCCAGCGCGGTCTGCTGCACCAGCAGGCGTGCCTGATCGGGCGAGAAGCCCATTGCCTCTGCCTCTTCGGCGATCGCCTGCATAAAGAGGAAGAAGTAGGCCGGAGCACTGCCCGCCGCGGCGATGATGCCGTTGATGCCAGACTCCTGCTCTACCCAGAGGGTCTTGCCGACCGCCTGCATCATCTGCTCGGCAAAGTCACGATCCACGGCGGCAATATGCTCGGGTGCATAGAGACCGGTCATGCCCAGACCCAGCAGGGCCGGGGTATTGGGCATGGTGCGGATGATGCGGTCGTGGCCACCGGCCATCTCGCCAAGGCGCGCCACCTTGATACCGGCCGCGATGGAGATGAGCAGCTTGCCCTCAAGGGATCCCAGCTCGGCAACCAGCGCTGCCAGCATGCCGGCCATCAGCTGCGGCTTGACCGCCAGCACGATCACTTCGGCGTCGCGGGCCGCCTCGGCATTACTCTGGGTGATGCGAATGCCATGTTCGCTCGCCAGCGCCTCCAGCTTGGGCAGACTGGGGTTGGCAGCAGTGATCTGCCCGGCGGGATAACCTGCCTTGACCAGTCCGGCGATGATACTGCGGCTCATGTTGCCCGCGCCGATAAAGGCCAGCGTTCTATGCTGCATCAGATGCTCCTGTTGCACATGGGGTCGCGGCGGGGTGGGTGCTGCCTGCACCACCTGACGCCAGAATTCGGTGTTCCATCAAACGCTCCTGTTGATGAAGTCGCGGCAAGAGGCGGACGTATGGGTTATCCGCTGGCCTTGCCTATGAGTAGTCACGGGCGCCGAAGATGGCGGTGCCGACCCGCACCATGGTGCTGCCGTGGGCTATCGCCAGTTCAAGATCCTCGGTCATCCCCATCGAGAGGGTATCGACGCTCGGGTATTGTCGCGTAAGCTCGGTGAACAGAGTCTGCATACGGGTCATTTGGGCGGCCAGTACGCGCTCGTCACTGGTGTGCTCGGGAATGGCCATCAGCCCCCGCAGCACCAGTCGCTCACTTTGAGAGACCAGCTCGGCAAGGCGGAAAATCTCTTGTTCCGACGTTCCGGATTTGCTGCTCTCTCCGCTAATATTGATTTGCAGACAAACATTTAGCGGTGCCATTGTAGTTGGGCGCTGGTTGTTGAGGCGGTCGATCAGCTTGTCCCGATCCACGCTCTGCACCCAGTCAAACCGTTCGGCGATCAGTTTGGATTTGTTCGATTGCAAAGGGCCGATAAAGTGCCACTCTATGTCGCTATATTCCGGCTGCTGGCGCAAGGTATCGATCTTGGCCGCTGCTTCCTGAGCGTATGATTCGCCAAAGCAGCGCTGACCTGCAGCATGGGCAGCCATGATGGCCTCGACCGGCTTGGTCTTGCTCACGGCCAGCAGGCGGATCTGCTGCAGGTTGCGGCTAGCCCGTTCGGCGGCCTGGGCAATACGTTCCTTTACCTGAAACAGGTGCTGGGCAATCTGGTTCATATTTCGTTAGTGATCTTGTGATGGGAGAATGACAAGTCTATGGATATCACAGAGTTATTGGCTTTCAGTGTAAAGCATAAAGCCTCGGATCTACACCTCTCGGCCGGGGTTCCCCCGATGATCAGGGTTGATGGTGAGGTTCGCAAGATCAATTTGCCCGCCCTGGAACACAGGGAAGTGCATGCCCTCATTTACGACATCATGAACGACCATCAGCGCAAGGAGCTGGAGGAGAACTTCGAGGTCGACTTCTCGTTCGAGGTACCCAATCTGGCCCGTTTCCGGGTTAACGCCTTCCAGCAGGCGCGCGGTTCGGGCGCGGTATTTCGTACCATCCCCAGCACGGTGCTGAGCCTCGAGGATCTCGATGCGCCGGAGATCTTCCGCAAGATTGCCGAGTTCCCGCGGGGTCTGGTGTTGGTAACCGGCCCGACCGGTTCCGGTAAGTCGACCACCCTGGCGGCCATGGTCAACTACATCAACGAGAACTTCCATCACCACATCCTCACCATCGAGGACCCCATCGAATTCGTCCACGAGAACAAGCGCTGTCTGGTGAACCAGCGGGAAGTTCACCGGGATACCAAGAGCTTCAGCAACGCTTTGCGCTCGGCCCTGCGGGAAGACCCGGACATCATTCTGGTGGGTGAGATGCGCGACCTTGAGACCATTCGTCTGGCCATGACTGCCGCCGAAACCGGCCATCTGGTGTTTGGCACCCTGCACACCTCGTCGGCGGCCAAGACCATCGACCGTATCATCGACGTCTTCCCAGGCGCGGAGAAGGACATGGTGCGCTCCATGCTCTCCGAATCCCTGCGGGCGGTCATCTCCCAGACCCTGCTCAAGCGCATTGGTGGCGGTCGGGTGGCGGCTCACGAGATCATGATGGGCATTCCGGCGGTGCGTAACCTCATTCGGGAGGACAAGATCGCCCAGCTCTACTCGGTGATCCAGACCGGGATGACCCACGGTATGCAGACCATGGATCAGAGTCTCAAGCAGTTGGTGAGTCGTGGTGTGGTGGCATCCCTCGATGCCAAGGCCAAGGCCGTCGATCCCAACAGCATTTAAGAGACTCGCACCCAGGGAGGGATAGATGATGAATCTGGATGATCTGCTGAGCGAGCTGGTCGAGCGAAAGGGATCGGATCTGTTTGTGACGGTGGGCTCGCCGCCCACCCTCAAGGTGAATGGCCATCTGGTGTCGCTGGGGGGCGAAGCGCTCGACAAGAAGGGGGCGCTGACGCTGGTCAGGGATACCCTCAGCAGCGATCACTTCGAGCGCTATATCCGCACCAAGGAGGCCAACTACGCTATCTATCGCGAGGTGCTTGGTCGTTTTCGGGTCAGCGCCTTCTGGCAGCAGGAGCTGCCCGGCATGGTGGTGCGGCGTATCGAGACCCGCATTCCCACCTTTGAAGATCTGCAGCTACCCAAGATCCTGCAAGAGGTGGCGATGGCCAAGCGGGGGCTGGTGCTGTTTGTCGGCGCCACCGGGGCGGGTAAATCGACCACCCAGGCGGCGATGATCGGCTATCGCAACCAGCATGCCGATGGTCACATTCTGACGGTGGAAGATCCGGTGGAGTTCGTCCATCAGCATGGTCGCAGTCTGGTGACCCAGCGAGAGGTGGGGATCGACACCGAGTCGTTCGATGTGGCGCTGAAAAGTTCGCTGCGTCAGGCGCCAGACGTGATCCTGATCGGTGAGATCCGCAGTCAGGAGACCATGGAGTTTGCCCTGCAGTTCGCCGAGACGGGACACCTTTGTCTCGCCACTTTGCATGCCAACAATGCCAACCAGGCGCTGGATCGCATCCTGCATCTGGTGCCGCAAGACAAACACCGCCAGTTTCTGTTCGATCTCTCTTTCAACCTCAAGGCCATCGTCGCCCAGCAGCTGGTGCCGAGTATGGATGGCAAGCGGCGCTGCGCCGCGTTCGAGATCCTGCTCAATACCCCGCTCATCACCGACATTATCCGCAAGGGAGAGATGCATCGCCTCAAGGAGGTGATGACCAAATCCACCGAGCTGGGTATGCAGACCTTCGATCAAGCGCTCTTCAGCCTGTTCTGCGCCGGCCAGATTGGCTACAGTGAGGCACTCGCCCACGCCGACTCGGCCAACGACCTGCGGCTGCTGATCAAGCTCTCCGGTCGTGAGCGGCTCGGCACCGGCACGCTGGACAATGTGACGCTGGATGAATGAATCATGGGGCCGCTCTGCCGTTCGGCCCCTCGCCATAAAGGAACGTTATGCTGATTGTGGTTTCCCCGGCCAAGACGCTGGATTACGAGTCACCGCTGGTGACACCCCGTTTCACCCAACCCGAGCTGCTGGATCACTCCGCCGAACTGATTAGCCGGGCCCGCCAACTGAGCCCTGACCAGATCGCCACTCTGATGAAGATCAGCGACAAGCTGGCCGGTCTCAATGCAGCCCGTTTTGCCGAGTGGCAGCCAGATTTCACCCCCGCCAACGCCCGTCAGGCGCTGCTGGCTTTCAAGGGGGATGTCTACACCGGTTTGGCGGTAGAGGATTTTAGCGAGGCCGATTTTGACTTCGCTCAGGCACACCTGCGGATGCTCTCAGGTCTCTATGGCGTGTTGCGTCCCCTTGACCTGATGATGCCCTACCGGCTGGAGATGGGGACCAGGCTCGACAATAGTCGCGGCAAGGATCTCTACCAGTTCTGGGGGGAGGTGATCACTCACCATCTCAACGACGCGCTGGCAGCGCAGGGGTATGAAGTGTTGATCAATCTGGCCTCCGACGAGTATTTCAAGTCGGTACGCCCCAAGAGCCTGAAAGGGCGGATTGTCACACCGGTGTTCAAGGATGAGAAGAACGGCCAGTTCAAGATCATCAGCTTCTACGCCAAGAAGGCGCGCGGCATGATGGCTCGCCACATCATCAAGCACCGTCTGACCGAGGTGGAGCAGCTGACCGGTTTCAACGCCGAGGGCTACTACTTCGTACCGGAAGAGTCGGACGCCAATACCCTGATGTTTAAACGCGCCGAAAATTAATTACAAAAAGAGGGAACCAATCTTTCGACCCACGGGTCTGAATATGTGAATCCTCTGTTGTAAGCACTTTTTATTCGCCGACGTTTGATACGTCGGCTTTTTTATTGCCGTTTTTAGTGTCCATCGATTGCCTTCGCCGGGACTATGTGGTTCAGATAGACTCAAGACAGGGAGCGAGTCGTCGTGAGGTGAATATGGAACAGAAAAATGCCATTCGGCAGGTTGCCGTCCCTTGGGCTCCGTCCCGCCAGCTCCCACCCGGTCTGGTTGTGGCCGAGCTGCATCAGGATCTCTGGAGCGACTCCCTGACCATCATGCTGGGTCGGGCACGCAGCATCGATCTGCCCCCGCAAATCCTCTGCCGGGTCTATTTTCGCCATATCTATGCCCTGCGGGTCATCGAGGATTGCGATCTGGCCGAGGGGAAGGATAGTCACGCCATCGAAGAGCAGATCCAGCTCATCACCCCATCCCGTTTTGCCAGCTGGTTCCATCAGGAGTCGGACGGTCTGCATCTGGATGAAGATCTGCAGCACTATCGCATCTCGACCTGGGATTATTGCGCCGATGTGCTGACCTCCTCGGCGCCGGAACTGCAGTTCCTGCCCCAGAGCGAGTAGCCAGCTGTTACATCAGAGGCGAAGGATGATCCTTCGCCTCTTGGTTTTTGGGCGGGCACAGATTTTGTGGCGTTCAGGCCATTCAGCCCGGGTGGTGGCCTGTTGTGTCGGCACAAAAAAAGCGCCTCAGAGGAGGCGCGGGGAAAAAGACAGATTGGAAGCGTCACATGGGTGCTACTTGAATCAGCGAATGAGCCGTGCCATTCAAGTATGGAGCCATCATGCCAAGCTCAATCTGAAGTAGTTCTGAGGCGATTCTTCATTTTCTGTTCATCTTGTCAGCAAAGCGTGGTCACTGACTGAAAGCCTTTTCATTCTGGTCACCATATTGTCTCGCCCTCTCCAAGGCGCTCATCGTCTCATGGGGCCAGCTCGAATGTTGTGCCTGTCTGTTCCAGTGCCAGCAACCAGCGCTTGATGGGAATGCCGCCAGCATAGCCGGTCAGCTCGCCGCTGCGTCCGATCACCCGATGGCAGGGTACTATGATGCTCAGCGGATTGCGGCCATTGGCAGCGCCTACTGCTCGCACTGCCTTGGGATTGCCGATAGCCTGGGCAATCTCGAGATAGCTCACGGTCTCGCCATAGGGGATATCACACAAAGCGTTCCACACCGTTTGCTGGAACGGGGTGCCCTTCGCTGCCATGGGCAGATCGAACTGCTGCAATTTTCCGGCAAAATAGGCGGTGAACTGCTCGACGAAAGGAGCAAGAGTCAGGTCATCACGCAGCCACTCATCGGTCGGAGTTACCGGCTGCTCCCCCTGTACGAACTCCACATAGCGCAGGCCATCCTGATCGATGGCGACCAGCAGGGGGCCGCGTGCGCTGTCGCAAAAACTGTATCTCATCGGCTGACATCCTTTGGGGGCTGGGGGGGCTCAGTCCAGTACCGGTTTGCCGCGGGCGGATTTGATATCCCCCTTGCGCTTTTTGGCATCGACCCGTTTGCGCTGGGAGCTGCGGGTCGGCTTGGTGGCATGACGAGCCTTGGGGCGCCAGGCTGCTTTTTTCAGCAACTCCACCAGACGGCTCATCGCCTCCTTGCGGTTCATGTCCTGGCTGCGATGGCTCTCGACCCGGATCAGGATAAAGCCGTCGTGTACCCGGCTGTCGCTCAGCTTGTCGAGACCCTCCTTGTAGAGGGGCGTCAGGCTGGGAGAGTTGCGGTAATCGAAGCGCAGCCAGACGGCGGAGTCGGTCTTGTTGACGTGCTGTCCACCGTTGCCCTGTGCCCGCATGGTCTGAAATTGCAGCTCATGCCAGGGGATCGTGACGCTGTTGGAGATAACTAACATGCTGTTTTGCTCTTGTTTGGTGCATACCCGCTGACCGCTGCAGCATGGTGCCTCATTATGGGGCGTGCTGGCCGGTTATGGGGATGTGCCTGACGAATGGCGCCGGCATTAAACTCTATCTATATGAAATAAAACAATAAAAATACTTGGCATAAGAATTGAAAACCGATTCATGACACACCATGGATTGGGAGCAACCAGATGAAGCTGATTAGTGCGATTATCAAACCGTTCAAGTTGGACGATGTCCGCGAGGCTATTGCCAACCTGGGGGTGGAAGGGCTGACCGTGTCCGAGGTCAAGGGATTTGGCCGCCAGAAGGGACACACCGAATTATACCGGGGAGCCGAGTATCAGGTCGACTTCCTGCCCAAGGTGAAGCTGGAGATTGCTACCGCCGATGATAACGTGGAAGGGGTGATCGAGGCGATCTGCAAGGCGGCCTATACCGGCAAGATCGGCGACGGCAAGATTTTTGTCTACGACTTGCTGCAAGCGGTGCGCATCCGCACCGGCGAGAGTGACGACGAGGCGCTGTGATGAACCGCATCCGTGACGTACAGATCTGTTGACCTCCCGATCTCGGGGAATCCCGATGGAGTGAGCGCTTATTGAAGCCTGATCAACATAACGTTTTGCTCAGAAGAGGCCGAATGGGATTCCATCCGGCCCTTTTCATTTATGGGCGATTAAATATGTGATGTGGCGACGGCGAGCTTTCTTGATCCGCTTATAAGATGTATGCAGAATGCAAACGGCAATCGTTATCACTCTGTATAGCTAATCAAGGAATGGATGATGAAAATGAAGATGTTGGCACTGGCTTTCTCTGCGTTGGCAGCTCAGTCGGCATTGGCGGCCGGGGAAGTGAATGTCTACTCCAACCGGCAGGATGAGCTGATCAAGCCCATCATCCAGCAGTTCGAGAAGGAATCTGGCATCAAGGTGAACGTGGTGTTCGCCAAAGAGGGGTTGAACGAGCGTCTGGAGCGGGAAGGCAAGCTCTCTCCGGCCGACCTGATGCTGACCGTCGATATCAGCCGTCTGACCGATCTGGTGGACAAGGGGTTGGTGCAGCCGGTGGACAGCAAGATCCTGCAGGAGAACATCCCCGCCATCTATCGTGATCCGGAGAATCGCTGGTTCGCCCTGACCACCCGGGTTCGCGCCATCTACTCCAGCAAGGATCGCCTCGGTAAGCTCGAGACCATCAGTTACGAAGATCTGGCCAAACCGGAATTCAAAGGGAAAATCTGCACCCGTAGCGGCAAGCATGAGTACAATGTGGCGCTGGTCTCCTCCATGATTGCCCATCACGGCATGGGCGAGACCAAAACCTGGCTGGAAGGGGTCAAGGCCAACCTGGCGCGCAAGCCACAGGGCAACGACCGGGATCAGGTCAAGGCGATCAAGGATGGTATCTGTGACGTGTCGCTCGGCAACAGCTACTATCTGGGCGCCATGTTGAAAGATCCTGCGCAGAAGTCCTGGGCGGATGCGGTCTATATCAACTTCCCGAACCAGGCTGACCGCGGTGCCCACGTCAACGTGAGCGGCGTGGCCATGACCAAGTATGCCAAGAACAAGGCCGAGGCCCAGAAGCTGATGGAGTTTCTGGCTGGTGATACCGCCCAGCACATGTATGCGGATGTGAACGCCGAATATCCGGTCAAGGCCGGAGTCGAGCCTTCCGCCATGGTCAAGTCCTGGGGCAGTTTCAAGTCTGACGCACTACCGGTCAGCGATTACGCCAAGCACCGCAAGGACGCCTTGCAGTTGCTGGATGAGGTGAAGTTCGACTTGTAATCAGATGGGGCCAACGGCCCCATCAACATCTGTGGTCTCATGAAAAATTTTGGATGGATGACCGGCAGCTGGGCCATCGCCCTGCTGCTGGGTTTACCGGTTATTGCCCTGCTTTTCTCTGCCTTCTCGGCTGAGGGAGATCTCTTTCGCCACCTCGCCGATACCGTGCTGCTCGATTATTTGGGCAATACCCTGGGGCTGGTGGTCGGCGTGGTGCTGCTCAGCCTGTTGTTTGGCGTGCCCACCGCCTGGCTGGTGGCCATGTGTCAGGTGCCGGGGCGCCGTGCCCTGCAGTGGGCCTTGATGCTGCCGATGGCGATGCCCTCCTATATCGTCGCCTACGTCTATACCGACCTGCTCGACTACTCGGGCCCGTTGCAGGCGGGGTTGCGCGCCCTCTTTGACTGGAACAGTCCGGCCGATTACTGGTTTCCTGCCATTCGCTCCCTTGGTGGCGCCGCCTGGGTGCTGGCGCTGGTGCTGTTCCCCTATGTCTATCTGCTGACCCGCGCCTCTTTTCTCGAGCAGTCAGTCAGCCTGATCCACTCCAGCCGCCTGCTCGGCTGCACCCCGTGGCAGAGCTTTCGTCGCCTCAGTCTGCCGCTGGCGCGCCCCGCCATCATGGTGGCGGTATCGCTGGTGGCCATGGAGACGCTGGCCGATTTCGCCACCGTCCACTTCTTTGCCATCAACACCTTGACCACGGCGGTCTACGACACCTGGCTCGGTTACGGCAGTCTGGCCACCGCGGCCAAACTCTCCTGCCTGATGCTGCTGGCTGTGGTGCTGCTGATCGCGCTGGAGCGTCGCTCGCGCAGTCGGCAGCAGGTGTTCCAGAAGTCCATGGGCCATGAGCAGCCGCTGCGCTATCCGCTCAAGGGGATTGGCCGTTGGTTGGCCGGTCTCTGGTGCTGGGGGCTGGTGCTGGCCGGTTTCGCTCTGCCGTTCGTCATCCTGCTCGATTACGGGGTGCGCTACTTCGAATTGTCGTGGACGCCGGAGTTTGTCCGCTTTGCGGGTAACAGTCTGCTCATCTCGGCGCTGACTGCTCTGCTGGCGATGGGCATCGCCCTGCTGCTCGGCTTCTTCCGTCGTCTTGATGGCGGGATAAAGAGTCTGCTGCCCCTGCGCATCGCCGCCATGGGCTACGCCATGCCGAGTACCGTGCTGGCCATCGGGGTGCTGGTGCCGCTCACCGCCCTCGACTTTGCCATCAATGATCTGGCCGAGTGGCTCGGGCGTCAGGGTCCGGGCTTGCTGCTGACCGGCACCATCACCGCCATCGTGTTCGGTTATCTGGTGCGCTTCGTGGCTATCGCCATCGGCTCGGTGGAGAGCAGCATGGGCAAGATCTCCCCCAGTCTCGACATGGCTGCCCGCTCCCTGGGGCAGGGGGATGGCGGCATGCTGTGGCGGGTTCATCTGCCGCTGGTGCGCCGGGGTCTGTTTGCCGGTGCCATGCTGGTATTCATCGAATCCATGAAGGAGCTGCCCGCCGCTCTACTGCTGCGGCCGTTCAACTTCGATACCCTGGCGACCCACGTCTACCAGTTCGTCTCGGACGAGATGCTGGAGCGCGGTGCCCTGGGCGCTATCGTCATCGTGCTGGTGGGGCTGTTGCCGCTGATCTGGGTCAACCGCAGTCTGGACAGTCCGGGTCACTGAGTCGCCACGTCGGTCAATGAAATTGCATGCGGTGTGCTGAACCGAAAGGCAGCGCGCCGCCAGAAACGAGAGGAAGTCAGCCTTGTCCTGTTTGCAGGTTGAAAATGTCAGCTGCCGTTACAACGGCCGCAATGTGCTGGAACAGCTCTCCCTGACGGTGGCAGACAATGAGATCGTCTGCCTGCTGGGAGCCAGTGGCTGCGGCAAAACCACGTTGCTCAAGGCCATCGCCGGGCTGCTGCCGTTGGCAGAGGGCTCTATTCGCCTCGGCGATACCCTGCTCGACGGGCCGGGTGCCAGCGTGCCGCCCGAGGCGCGCAACATCGGCATGATCTTTCAGGATTACGCCCTCTTTCCCCACCTGACGGTGGCCGACAACGTCGGTTTCGGGCTGACCAAACTCGACCGCAGTGCCCGCCAGCAGCAGGTGGACGAGGCGCTGGCGCTGGTCAATCTGCAGGGGCTGGGGGATCGTTATCCGCACCAGCTCTCCGGTGGTCAGCAGCAGCGGGTGGCCATCGCCCGGGCGCTGGTGTGCAAGCCGCGGCTGATGCTGCTGGATGAGCCCTTCTCCAACATTGATACCCAGGTGCGGATGAAGTTGATCCTCGAGATCCGCGCCCTGCTCAAGCAGCAGGGGATCGGCGCCATCTTCGTCAGCCACAGCAAGGAGGAGGCGTTCGCCTTCGCCGATCGGCTGGCGCTGTTTCGCGCCGGTCACATCGAGCAGGTGGGCCAGCCGGAGCAGCTCTATCGCCGCCCGCAAAACCGCTTCGTGGCGGAGTTTCTCGGCGGGGTCAACTATCTGGCTGCCGAGGTGGTGGACAGCCACTGCGTGCAGACGGCGCTCGGGGTCATTTGTGGCAGCGAGCCTCATGGCCGTGCGGTGGGCGAGCAGTTGCAGCTGATGCTCAGACCCCAGCAGCTGCTGCTGGAGAGCGCCGCAGATGGCGAGCTCAAGGTGGTGGAGCAGCAGTTCCTCGGCCACCACTGCCGGGTGCTGTTCGAGTGTGGAGATCTGCAGCTGGAGGCGAGCATTGGCGAGCCCATTGATGGGATGCGGGCACGGATCAAAGTTGCCCCCCATGGGTTGGTGTTGTTTGACCCTTTGCCCTGAACGCGTGATATCGTCGTGAAATCAAAGAACTGGATCCACTCTGGTTTATAATCGCGCAACGCAAATAGCCCGTAACGCTAACGCCTACTCAGGGGAGAGATATATGAAAGCCCAAGCCGGGATCTGCGCAGAGCCGAATCTGCACGCCCTCTATCTGATGTTCAATCGCACTGGTGACGCCGCCGAACTGGTCGGCCGTCTGGCCAAACTGCCCGCCCTGTGGCAGGCGGTCGCCGCCGATTTCCCCGATGCCGGTTTCAGCGGTCTGGTTGCCGTTGGCGCCGATGCCTGGGATGGTCTCTACCCTGCCGCCCGTCCGCCCCAGTTCCGCAGCTTTATGGCGCAATCCGCCAACGGTCAGGAAGCCCCCAACACCCCGTTTGATCTCTTTATTCAGCTGCGCGCTGATCGGGTGGATGTGCTGCACCACGCCGGTCACCGTGTGATGGCGCTGCTGGCCGGACTGGTCGAACTGGCCGAAGAGGTGCGCGGTTTCCGCAACCTGGATTTCCGTGACCTGACCGGTTTCGTTGATGGCACCGAGAACCCGCAGGATGAACACCGTGCCGAAGTGGCGCTGCTGGCGGAAGGCGAGTTTGCCGGTGGCTCCTATATTCATGTCCAGCGCTGGGTCCACGCCATGAGCGACTGGGAGAAGCTGGCGCAGAAAGAGCAGGAAGACATTATCGGTCGCACCAAGCCCGACAACATCGAGTATGAGTCTGCCGCCAAACCGCTGACCGCCCACATCAAGCGGGTCAACCTCAAGACGCCGAAAGGGGAGTCCATGGAGATCCTGCGCCAGAGCATGCCCTGGGGCACCATGACCGAGCAGGGGCTCTACTTCATCTCCTGCTGCCGCACTCCGCAGCACTTCAACGCCATGCTGGCCAGCATGTACAAGGGGGAGGGCAGCCACTTCGACCATCTGCTGCGCTTCACCAAGGCAGTGACTGGCGCGGCTTTCTTCGCACCATCGGAAGGTTTTCTGATGGCGCAGGGCAAATAAGCCCGCCTGACGAAGCTGCAGAAAACAAAAATCCCGGCCTTGGCCGGGATTTTTCGTTCTGGCGTGACCGCGATGACGCGGTAGCGGCCATTACGGCGTCTGTTCGAACAGCTCGAGAGCGGAGAGGTAGAGCTCTTCGATATCGGTGTCGCTGGTCGGGGTGATGAAGATGGTGTCATCACCGGCGATGGTGCCGAGGATCCCCTCTGCCTTGCCGAGGGAGTCGAGCAGGCGGGCGATCAGCTGGGCTGCGCCCGGGCTGGTGTGGATCACCACCAGTGCGCCGTTGTGATCGACGTCCAGCACCAGATTCTTGAGCGGGCTGGAGGTGGTGGGCACGCCCAGTTCCACCGGCAGGCAGTAGACCATCTCCATCTTGGCATTGCGAGTGCGAACGGCGCCGAAGCGGCTCAGCATGCGCGATACCTTGGACTGGTTGATGTTCTCGAAGCCCAGCTCTTGCAGGGCGGTGACGATTTCTGCCTGGGAGCCAAAGCGCTCTTCTTTCAGCAAGGCTTTAAAGGCCTTGGCCAGTTTTTCTTGCTTGTCGTTGTGTTTCATCTTGGTCTCACGAATGAGGAGGTGTGGCGGCCTGTGCGATACAGGCGGCAGATACGAACAGCGGGGCCATTTTGCATTCATATGCCGTTTTTTGCAAGGAAGCGGCGCTTGTTCTGCATATTGATTCAAAAATGGCTTGCATCAACCTTTATTAGGGATAGAATCGGGATGAAATTTTGAAAACTTATTCAATTGGACTGTATGGGTATTGAATTAATAGGTATCGAGAAGTCTTGGCACAAGGTGCCGGTTCTGCAACAGGTCAGCTTTCGGACATCCCCCGGTGAAACCTTGGTGTTGCTGGGCCCGAGCGGTGCTGGCAAGAGTTCCCTGCTACGGATGATGAATCTGCTGGATACCCCGGATGCGGGTGTTCTGCGGATTGGTGAAAGTGAATTTTCTTTCCCGAACTCCCTCTCTGCTGCCGAATTCAACCGCCAGTCCCAACTGCTGCGTCGCAAGGTGGGCATGGTGTTCCAGCAGTACAATCTCTGGCCACATCTCACTGTGATGGAGAATCTGATTGAAGCGCCGGTCAAGGTGCTCGGTATGAGCAAGGAGGCCGCCATCGAGAAGGGGGCCTACCTGCTGGCCCAGCTGCAACTGGCCGACAAGCGCGATGCCTGGCCTGCCCGTCTCTCTGGCGGTCAGCAGCAGCGGGTGGCCATTGCCCGTACCCTGATGATGGACCCGGAAGTGCTGCTGTTTGACGAGCCGACAGCTGCCCTCGATCCCGAGATCACCAAAGAGGTGGCCGAGATCATCCGCAACCTGAGCCAGACCGGCATTACCCAGGTGGTGGTGACCCACGAGGTCGACTTTGCCCGCAAGGTAGCCAGCCAGGTGATTTATCTGGAGAAGGGGCGGATCATCGAATCCGGCACCGCTGCCATTTTCCAATCCCCGCAAACCAGCCGGTTTGCCGAATTCTTGATGCATTGATATTGAATCGATAAGGAAGCTGTCATGAAAAAGAGTCTGTTGTTGGTTGCTGCCATGGGCCTGTTGAGTACCTCCGTACTGGCCAAAGAGATCAAGTTCGCCACCGAGGCCACCTACGCGCCGTTCGAATACCTGGATGACAAGAACGAGTTTCAGGGTTTTGACATCGATCTGGCGCGCGCCATCTGCGAGCAGGCCAAGCTGGAGTGCAGCTTCCACAACCAGGCCTTTGACAGCCTGATCCCCAGCCTCAAATTCCGTCGCTACGATGCCGCCATCGCCGCCATGGACGTAACCCCTGAACGGGCCGCTCAGGTCGATTTCTCCGACATCTATTACGAGAACTCGGCAGTATTCGTCGCCAAGAAAGGGGCCTTCAAGGGGCCGGAAGAGATGGTCGACAAGACAGTCGGCGTGCAGAACGGTACCTCTCACCAGTCCTATCTGGTTGATAACTGGGTGAGCAAGGGTCTGCTGACCGTGCCGTACGCCAGCTACCAGAGCGCCTTCCTCGACATGATGAATGGCCGTACCGACGGTGTCTTTGCCGATACCGCCGTTGCTGCCGACTGGCTGAAGCAGCACAAGGAGTATGCGGTGGTGGGGGCGCCGGTGACGGATGCCAAGTACTTCGGTACCGGCTTTGGCATCGCGGTCGCCAAGGGCAATCAGGAGCTGCTGACCCAGCTGAACAAGGGGCTGGCCGAGATCAAGGCCAACGGCACCTATCAGAAAATCTTCGACAAATACTTCGCGCAGTAAGCCATGTTGAGCCTGTTGTTGGATGCAGCCTGGATGACCCTCGGGCTGGCCTTGGCATCACTGGTCGGGGGCATGGTATTGGCGCTGGCGTTCAGTGCCGCCGAGCTCAGCAAGCAGCGTGCATTGGTGTGGCCGGTGGCCACCCTGACCACGCTGATCCGTGGTCTGCCCGAGTTGCTGGTGGTGCTGTTCATCTACTTCGGCTCGACCCAGGTGCTGTTCCTCATCACTGGCGAGTATGTGGAGTTCAGCCCGTTTGCCTGTGGCGTGCTGGCGCTCTCCCTGCTGTTCGCCAGCTATGCGACCCAGACCCTGCGGGCGGCGCTCAATGCGGTGCCTTCAGGTCAACGGCTGGCGGCGCTGGCGTTGGGTTTGAGCAAGAGGCACATCTTTTTTCGCATCGTGTTGCCGCAGGCGTGGCGCCATGCCTTGCCGGGCCTCGGCAACCAGTGGCTGGTATTGCTGAAAGATACCGCGCTGGTGTCGCTTATCGGGGTCAACGAGATGATGCGTCAGGCCCAGATGGCCTCGGCCAGTACCTATGAGCCTTTCACCTGGTATGCCGCTGCCGCCCTCATCTATCTGGCCATCAGTCTGGTGAGTGAATATGGCCTCGGGCTGGCTGCCCGCTACACCCGCCGCTACGGAGGCTAACTGATGCAAGAGTATCTCGTTACGTTGCTGGGCGGTCTGGTCACCACGCTGGAACTGACCCTGTTCAGCCTGCTGCTGGGGATTGTGCTGGCGGCCCTGATGACTTGGGTGCTGGAGTTGCGCCTGCCGGTAGCGACCCAGCTGGTGCAGCTGTGGGTGCTGCTCTTTACCGGTACGCCGCTGCTCATTCAGATCTTCCTGATTTACTACGGGCCGGGCCAGTTTGAGTGGCTGAAAGCCAGCCCGCTCTGGCCGCTGCTCAAGCAGCCCTGGTTCTGCGCCGTGCTGGCGCTGGGTCTCAACACAGCGGCTTATTCCACCCGGTTGTTCAAGGGGGCGCTTGATGCCATCCCGGCCGGTGAAGTAGAGGCGTGTCGTGCGCTTGGCTTTAACGGCCGCCAGACCTTGTGGATGAAGGTGCGTCATGCTGCCCGTCATCTGGTGCCTGCCTACTCCAACGAGGTGATCCTGGTGCTCAAGGGGAGCTCCCTCGCCAGTACCATCACCATCATGGACATCATGGGGCTGGCGCAGGGGTTGAACGCCCAGACCTACGATACCCTGGCTGTGTTCGGGGTGGCTGGTGGGCTTTATCTGGCGATGAACGGATTGTTAACAATTGGTTTTCGCTGGTGTGAAAAACGGGCGCTGGCATTCCAATCCTGAGACCCTCGGATCTACCTCTTTATGGTAAGGGGAAGTGCAGAAAAACTGTGCTTCTCCTCCAACTTTTTGTATTTCCCTCCAATTTTTGCTCCCGCATGTTTCGTGGCTCACAGAACCCGTGACTGCAACTGTTATCAGATTGTTTTTTATGGGGGGATCCATTAAGGTTGGGCGCACAACAACAAACAACCTTAAACCTACGCTTAAACATGGAGTTGATCATGAAAGTTGCCGTTCTGGGTGCCGCTGGTGGCATCGGTCAAGCCCTCGCTCTGCTGTTGAAAAACCGTCTGCCGGCTGGCTCCGAGCTGAGCCTGTATGACATCGCCCCGGTCACCCCGGGTGTGGCCGTTGACCTCAGTCATATTCCTACCGACGTCGCCATCAAGGGCTTCTGCGGTGAAGATCCGACTCCTGCACTGGTTGGGGCCGATGTAGTGCTGATCTCCGCCGGTGTGGCACGCAAGCCGGGGATGGATCGCTCCGACCTGTTCAACATTAACGCCGGTATCGTCAAAAATCTGGTCGAGAAGTGCGCGGCCACTTGCCCGAAAGCACTGATCGGCATCATCACCAACCCGGTCAACACCACTGTGGCTATCGCCGCCGAAGTGCTGAAGAAAGCCGGTGTCTATGACAAGCGTCGTCTGTTCGGTGTCACCACCCTGGACGTGATCCGCGCCGAGACCTTCGTGGCCGCTGCCAAAGGGTTGAACATCGACAAGGTACGCGTCAACGTGATCGGTGGTCACAGTGGTGTCACCATCCTGCCGCTGCTCTCCCAGATTGAAGGCGCTTCCTTCACCGCTGAAGAAGTGGCAGCCATGACCAAGCGCATCCAGAATGCCGGTACCGAAGTGGTGGAAGCCAAAGCCGGTGGCGGTTCTGCGACCCTCTCCATGGGTCAGGCGGCTTGCCGTTTTGGTCTCTCCCTCATCAAGGGTCTGCAGGGCGAAGCCAACGTTGTTGAGTGCGCCTACGTGGAAGGCAACGGCGAGCACGCCACCTTCTTCGCACAGCCGGTACTGCTGGGCAAGAATGGCGTCGAAACCGTACTGGATTACGGCAAGCTGAGCGCGTTCGAGCAGGAAGCGATGGAAGGCATGCTGGCTACCCTGAAAGCCGATATCCAGCTGGGTGTCGATTTCGTCAAGTAAGCGGGTCAACCGTGCCAACAAGGGAGCTTCGGCTCCCTTTTGTATTGATGAGATCCGCCCGGCAGGCTAAGGGGATGGGGCTTGGTGCCGATAACAGAGTGCAGCAGGAGATCCTTATGATGAAACCCCTTACCCTTCTCATTCTTGTCGGTACATTCACCGCGCCCCTCTATGGTGCCGAGGCGGTATCGGCTGCCGTATCGAGCGATGCGCCTGCAGCAAGTGCATCGGCACCGACCGCAAGCAGTGCTGCGGTGGCAACGGCCCCTGTCTCTGCAGCTACGCCAGCGCCCTCTGAGGCCGTTCCCGTCTTGCTTCCGGCCGAGCCGGTCACACCCGTTGCCAGCAGTGGCGAGGGGGCCGCGCCGCTGCCAAAACCGGCGGAGCCTGCTGCTGTGGTGGCGCCTCCCGCTCCTCTGGCCGCTGGCGAGTTGCAGGCGGTGCCGCTCTATCGTCAGGACGAGCTGCTCAACTGGATTGAGCAGGGGCGCCACCTCACTCAGGTTAAACAGGATCGCTGTCAGCTGACTCAGGATATCGAAGCGCGCGCCTCGGTGATGAAGATCCCGGCCTATCAATTCCTCTGGGGGGATATGCTGGCGTGGGGGGTCTGTACCAAGTCCAACGCCGAGCTCGGGGTGCAATATATGTGGGAGGCGGCCAATCAGGGGTTGGCGCCGGCGCTGGAGCAGCTGGGTCGCTACTACTGGAAAGGAACTTTGGTGCAGAAGGATTTGGTGCGAGCCGAAACTCTGATGCGCGAGGCGGCCAGCCTCGGTTTTCTGCGGGCTCGCATCGAGTGGGTCGAGATGCTGTTGCAGGGGATGGGCAGTCCGCTCGATTATGAGGACGCCTATCGCTGGCTCCATGGCTCCGTCATAGGTGACAAGGCGCTGCACCAGAAGGCGGCGAGTCTGCTCAACCGTCTTGGCAACCGGATGCCGGCCAACGTGGTGGCCCACGCCAAGGCGATGCACTGATCCAAAAAAATGACCCACAGATCTGCACCTGTGGGTCCGGTTCCAGCCGCCGTGCCATGACAGGCCGGAACCTCCCTCTGTTATATGGCTGCCTGCGCCTTAGAGATCTTGGTGGGGGCCAAAAACTTCGTAATGGAGCTGCCCCGTTGGCACCCCAGCCGCCAGCAGCTGCCGCTTGATCTCCTGCATGAAGCCGACGGGGCCACAGAAGTAGTAGTGGGCCTCTGGCGTGATGCGCTCCTTCACGGCAGTCAGATCCATGGTGCCGGCCAGGTCGTAATCTTCACCCTGTACATCGCTGGCCTCCGGTTCCCGATACCAGGTCCGGCTCAGCAAGTTGGGATGCTGGCGGGATTTTTGCTGAATATCCTCCCGGAAGGCGTGTACAGCGCCCTGTTCGCAGGCGTGCAACCAGGTGACATCAGCCTGATGGCCGTTCGCCAGCAGCTGGTTGAGCATGCTCATCATCGGTGTCACGCCGACACCGGCTGAGAGCAGTACCACCGGGGTCTGGCTGTCGGCTTTCAGGTAGAAATCGCCGGTAGGGGGCATCACCTCGATCTTGTCACCCGCCTGCAGGTGATCGTGCAGCAGGTTGGAGACCTGACCCAGCGGCTCACGCTTGACGCTGATGCGGTAGTCCTGCCCGTTGGGGGCATCGGAGAGGGAGTACTGGCGGATCTCCTGATATTCCAGCTCGGGGTGAACCAGCTTGACGCTGAGGTATTGGCCCGGTTTGAAGGTCAATACCGGCTTGCCATCTTCCGGCGTCAGCAGGAAGGAGGTGATGAGGGCGCTCTCGGCTCGCTTCTCCTTGATGATGAAGGTGCGGGTACCTTGCCAGCCGCCATCCTGATTGGCCTTCTCCTGATAGATCTCCTGCTCGCGGCCGATGAAGATGTCGGCCAGCACGCCATACGCCTTGCCCCATGCCTCCAGCACCTCGTCGGTGACCGCACTTCCGCCCAATTCTTTGAGCGTGGCCAAGAGATGACTACCTACAATGTGATATTGTTCCGGCTGGATCAGGAATCCGGTATGTTTGTGCGCAATCCGCTCGACCGCACCGGCGAGCGCTCCCAGATTGTCGATATTTTTTGCATACGCGGCGACTGCATTGAACAGGGCCAGCGGCTGGCCGCCACTGCGTTGGTGGGCCAGGTTGAAGATATCTTTCAGCTCCGGGTTATGGCTGAACATCCGCTGGTAGAAGTGCTGGGTGAGGGCAGGGCCTGCCGATTCGAGCAGCGGAATAGTGCTTTTGATGACGGCAACGGTGGTTTGATCTAGCATAGGGGCCTCGTTCTAATTGAACATATAAAATGTCATTTAATAAGTGGCATCCTAGATGTTTATTTGATTTGAATCAATACTCCACTTTTCGCATCGCGCTAATCAGGTTTTATGAGACTAACCAGTTATACAGATTTCGGATTGAGAGCCCTGCTCTATCTTGCCACCCTGCCGGAAGGGGAGTTGTCGAGCGTTGCCAAGGTATCGGCCCTGTATGGCGTTTCCCGCAATCACATGGTGAAGGTGGTCAATCAGCTGGTGAAGCTGGGCTATCTGCAATCCCAGCGGGGCAAGAATGGCGGCATTCGCATGGCTTGCGATCCCGCTAGCATCAATATCGGGCAGGTGATCAGGGCGCTGGAAGGCAATCTGGACGGCATTGACTGCGGCTCGCCCGCTTGTCACATCGTCTCTGTCTGTCTGCTCAAGAGTGCGCTGAAAGAGGCGATGGATGCGTTTCTGGCGGTGATGGACAGCTATACGCTGCAAGACCTGCTAGCCAACCGTGACGAGCTGCAACGGGTGTTCGGCGAGCTGATCCCGACGCTGGTGCTGGAGCCGGATGATGAAGATGAGCAATGACGATGAGCAATAGAAAAGGGCTGCCATTGGCAGCCCTTTTTCAATCTTGCGGATCCGACTCCGCCCGGTACGATGCCGGCATGATCCGCGCCATCTTCACCATGTTGTTCTCCACATCGAGGATCTCGATAGGATAACCGGCCAGCCGGATCCCGATGTTGGGCTGGGGGATCTCCTCCAGATATTCGAGGATCAGACCGTTGAGGGTGCGCGGGCCGTCGATGGGAAGGTGCCAGTTCATCTCCTTGTTCAGCTCACGAATATTGGCTGAGCCTTCGACCAGATAAGAACCATCTGACTGGGGGTGGATCTCGTCGCTCGGCGCTGGCGTCATGGAGGTGGTGAAGTCGCCGACGATCTCTTCCAGAATGTCGTCCAGAGTGATTAGCCCCTGAATGTCGCCGTATTCGTCGACGATCAGGCCAATTCGCTCCTTGTTGCGCTGGAACTTGGCCAGCTGCACGTTGAGCGGCGTTCCTTCCGGAATGAAGTAGATCTCGTCCACTTCCCGCAACAGGCTCGATTTGTTGAACTGGTCCCTGGCTACCAGCCTCAGGGCATCGCGAGCGTGTAAAAATCCGACAACGTCGTCGATATTGTCGCGATAGAGCAGGATCTTGGTGTGAGCGCAGTGGGCCAGCTGGCGCTGGATGCTCTTCCAGTCATCGTTGATGTCGATGGCGTAGATATCGCTGCGCGGCACCATGATGTCCTCGACCAGCATCTTGTCGAGATCCAGAATGCTCAGCAGCATCTCTTGATGACGCTGGGGGATCAGGTTACCCGCCTCATTGACGATGGTGCGCAGTTCCTCGGTGTTGAGGGAGTCATCCTTGTTGGGATTGATCTTCAGCATCTTGAGCAGGCCGCTGGTGATGCCGTTGATCAGCCAGACCAGCGGCGAGAGCGGCACCATCAGCCCCTTGAGGATCCAGGAGGCGGGATAGGCGATCTTCTCAGGAAACATGGCGGCCAGGGTCTTTGGCGTCACTTCACCGAATACCAGCACCACCAGAGTCAGGCCGAAGGTGGCGATGGCGACCCCGAGATCACCAAACAGCCGGATACAGACGATGGTGGCGATGGCGGAGGCGAGGATATTGACCAGATTGTTGCCGATCAGGATCAGCCCCAGCAGGCGATCGGGGCGGGCGAGCAGTTGCTCGACGCGACGTGCGGCTTTGTGTTTGGTCTGTGCCAGATGCCGCAGCTTGTAGCGGTTGATGGACATCAGGCCGGTTTCGGCACTGGAGAAAAAGGCGGAAAGAAGGATCAAGATAACGAGAACAATCAGTAATGTACTCGTTGAGATGCTGTCCAAAAAGGGCTCCTGTTGGATGGTATGGCTAAAAGAGTATAGGTGTCAGCTCAACAGCACTTCTTTGACGAAGCGACTGCCAAAGTAGGCAAGAGTCAGGATGAAGCTGCCGATCAGACTGAGTGTGATGACTTTGCGGCCGCGCCAGCCATAGGTGTGATGACCCCACAGCAGCAACACGTAGACACACCATGCCAGGATGGAGAGCACTGCCTTGTGAGACTTGCCCTGGGCGAACATATCTTCGAGGAAGAAGAGGCCGGAGGCGATGGAAAGTGTCAGTAGCAGCACCCCTGCAGAGATCAACTGAAACAGCCGTTTTTCCACTGTCATCAGTGGCGGCATGGCTGGCAGGTTGCTGATTTTTCTCGATTTAAGCTGTTTGTCCAGACAGGCGAGCTGCAGCGCAAATAGACAGGCGATCATCAATACCGAGTAGGCCATCAGGGCGAGGCCGATGTGCAGCAACAGCTGGGGGTGGGCCTCCAGATGGGTTATGTAGCGACCCGGGATCAAGGCGCTGGCCGCCAACAGCAGGGCCGAGAAGCTGTAGACCACCGGCAGCAGGATCCAGCCGTTGAAGCGGCGGGTCACGCAGGTCATGAAGCAACTGATGATGAGGCTGACCAGCGAGGCAACGTTGAGCATGCTCAGGTTCTGGCCGTAACTCTGCAATACCTCTGAACCGAGGGCGCTGGCGTGGGCGATCAGGGCCAATCCGATACAGGCAAACAGGGAGCGCTGTCCCACCGGCTTGGCGCTCAGTAACAGATGCAGGGAGGCGATGATGGCCAGCAGATAAAACGCCAGGGCCAGAACAGAGATTACGATCATAACCAGGTCGTTGTTGCACAAGCTTTTGAGGGTAAGAGGGGCAGTATACCTTGCACGAGAAGTGCTCGCCAGTTGTGCAACGGCCGATCTGCCCATATATAGGGAGAAGGTCCCTGCTGCTGCGGTGCGGTGAATAATCGTCCTCGCGCCCGCTCTGGGTTATAATGCCCCCAATTTATTACGCCAAGAACCGGAATCCGTCATGTTTGAGAATTTGACTGAACGACTCTCGCGCACCTTGCGCAATGTCAGTGGCCGTGGTCGCCTGACCGAAGACAATATCAAGGAAACCCTGCGCGAAGTCCGCATGGCGCTGCTCGAGGCGGATGTCGCCCTGCCGGTCGTGCGTGATTTCGTCGCGCGTGTCAAAGAGCGCGCAGTCGGGCAGGAAGTGGCCAAATCCCTGAGCCCGGGCCAGGCATTCATCAAGATTGTGCACGGTGAACTGGTCACCGTAATGGGGGAGGCCAACGAACAGCTCAACCTGGCTGCCCAGCCGCCTGCGATCATCCTGATGGCCGGTCTGCAGGGGGCCGGTAAGACCACCACAGTTGGCAAACTGGCCAAGCTGCTCAAAGAGCGCAGCAAGAAGAAGGTGCTGGTAGTCAGTGCCGACGTCTATCGTCCGGCGGCGATCAAACAGCTGGAAACCCTGGCCAATGACATCGGTGTCGACTTCTTCCCGAGCGATGCCAGCCAGAAGCCGGTCGACATCGCCACCGCCGCCATCGATCAGGCGCGCAAGAAATTCTATGACGTGGTGATCGTCGATACTGCCGGTCGTCTGCACGTCGATAGCGAGATGATGGCCGAGATCCAGGATCTGCATGCCACCATCAAGCCGGTCGAGACCCTGTTCGTGGTGGATGCCATGACCGGTCAGGATGCCGCCAACACCGCCAAGGCGTTCAACGAAGCGCTGCCGCTTACCGGTGTGATCCTCACCAAGGCGGATGGCGACGCCCGTGGTGGTGCTGCTCTGTCGGTACGTCACATCACCGGCAAGCCGGTCAAGTTTATCGGTATGGGCGAAAAAACCGATGCGCTGGAGCCGTTCCACCCGGATCGCCTCGCCTCCCGCATCCTCGGTATGGGCGATGTGCTCTCTCTTATCGAAGAGGTCGAGCGCAATGTCGATAAAGAGAAAGCGGCCAAGCTGGCCAGCAAGGTCAAGAGCGGCAAAGGCTTCGATCTGGAAGATTTCCGCGAGCAATTGGCCCAGATGCGCAACATGGGCGGCATGATGGGGATGCTCGACAAGCTGCCCGGCATGTCCGGTCTGCCGGATAACGTGAAAGATCAGATGGATGACAAGCTCACCGTGCGGATGGAGGCCATCATCAGCTCCATGACGCCCAAGGAGCGCGCCCACCCTGATCTCATTAAGGGTTCCCGCAAACGCCGTATCGCCGCAGGTTCCGGCATGCAGGTGCAGGACGTGAACAAGCTGCTCAAGCAGTTCACCGAGATGCAGCGCATGATGAAGAAAATGTCCGGTAAAGGCGGCATGCGCAAGATGATGAGCCAGATGAAGAACATGATGCCCCCCGGTTTCGGTGGCGGTCGCGGCCCGTTCTGATCCGGCCTGCGTGTTGATGGGGGTCTGCTGCGGCAGGCCCCTTTTCATTGCCGCTCTGCGCAAAAAATGGCTGGCTTGGTTGCAATTATTACGAATCCAAGTAGAATTACGCGGCTTATTTTAAGCTAGGGTCCGCGTGTTTGCGGGCCTTGTTCATTAGATGTTAATGAGGACGATATGGTAACCATTCGTTTACAACGTGGTGGCGCGAAAAAGCGTCCGTTCTACCAGGTAGTAGTTTCTGACAGCCGTTGCGCCCGTGACGGTCGCTTCATCGAGCGCGTTGGTTTCTTCAACCCGGTTGCTGCTGGTCAAGCTGAAAAGCTGAACCTGGACCTGGCTCGTATCGAGCATTGGGTTGCTACTGGTGCCGCTGTTTCTGACCGCGTTGCCAAGCTGATCAAAGACGCTAAAAAAGCTGCTTAATCAGCCCAACGGTAAGGAGTTAAGGTGGAAAAACCTGTAGTTCTGGGCACCCTGGGTACCGTTTATGGCATCAAGGGCTGGCTTAAAGTGAACTCCTTCACCGATGTTGCCGAAGCGATTTTCGATTACAACCCCTGGCTGATTAATCAGAACGGGGCGTGGCGTGAAATTCGGGTTTCATCCTGGAAACGTCACAACAAGGGTCTGATTTGCAAACTCGATGGTATCGATGTGCGCGAAGATGCCCTGGCATTGACCAATGTCGAGATTGGCGTACCCGCCGATCTGTTGCCTGCGTTGCCTGAAGGTGAGTTCTACTGGCGTGACCTGATTGGTTGCTCCGTGGTGACCACCAAGGGATACGACCTGGGCAAGGTGACCGAATTGATGGAAACCGGCTCCAACGATGTGTTGGTGGTTGAGGCCAATGTAAAAGATGCCTTTGGTGCAAAGGAGCGGTTGATTCCGTTCCTGGAAGAGCAGGTGATCAAGAATATTGATCTGACTGCTCGAACAATCGAAGTTGATTGGGATCCTGGTTTCTAGTTTCCCGCGCTAACACGGGTGCCGGAGGTTTCTTATGTGGATTGGGGTCATTAGCCTCTTCCCTGAAATGTTCCGAGCCATTACCGAGCACGGGGTAACGGGTCGGGCCGTCAAGAGTGGCCTGCTGCAGATTGAGTGCTGGAACCCCCGGGAGTTTACCCACGACAAACACCGTACGGTCGATGATCGTCCTTATGGTGGTGGGCCCGGCATGTTAATGATGGTTCAGCCGCTGCGTGACGCGATTCATGCAGCCAAGCAAGCAGCGGGAGACGGGGCGAAAGTCATCTATCTCTCTCCTCAGGGACGCAAGCTGACTCAAGCGGGCGTAACCGAGTTGGCGACGAATCAGAAACTGATTCTGGTAGCCGGTCGATACGAAGGTATCGATGAACGCGTGATACAAACCGAAGTCGACGAAGAGTGGTCTATCGGGGATTACGTGTTAAGTGGTGGCGAGTTGCCTGCCATGACCCTGATCGATGCGGTTTCGCGTCTGGTCCCCGGGGTTTTGGGCGATCAGGCCAGTGCCGAGCAAGACTCCTTTACGGATGGCTTGCTGGATCATCCCCACTACACTCGGCCGGAGGTGTTGGATGGATTGGCGGTGCCCGAGGCGCTGACAAGCGGCAATCACGAAGTGATTCGACGCTGGCGTCTCAAGCAGTCGCTCGGACGAACCTGGCAAAGAAGGCCGGAACTTATTAACAACCTAGCTCTGACTGACGAGCAAGAATCACTTCTTGCCGAGTATGTCCGCGAAGTGCGTGACAGCGTTAAGTAGAGTTTTCAGTTTATCCTAGGTAAGGAAAGACAATGAGCAAGATTATTCAGCAGCTTGAACAAGAGCAACTGCGTACCGACATCCCGGCTTTTGCCCAGGGCGACACTGTACGTGTTCAAGTTCGTGTTAAAGAAGGTGGTAAAGAGCGTCTGCAGGCTTTCGAAGGCATCGTTATTGCCAAGCGTAACCGCGGTCTGCACTCTGCTTTCACCGTTCGCAAGATCTCCAACGGCGAAGGTGTTGAGCGTGTATTCCAGACTCACTCTCCGCTGATCCACAGTGTAGAACTGAAGCGTCGTGGTGATGTTCGCCGCGCCAAACTGTACTACCTGCGCAACCTGTCCGGCAAAGCTGCTCGTATCAAAGAGAAGCTCAACTAATTCGATTCGAATTGGTGTCGGTATGTCGGCAAATAGCTCGACAGGTAGTGAAAAGGCTCGCCAATGGCGAGCCTTTTTTGTATCCGTCAATTGGTTATCTTGCTGCCATTACTGGATCACTCGCACCACCGAGTTGTCACGCCCGAAGGGGCCTGGCACATAGTCGTCTGCTGCCCAGTCATTCTCGTAGAGGGTTTCCCCTGCCGGGGTGATGAGCTGGTAGCAATATTCGAAGTAACCCGGGCCGTCGGTCGGCAGATTGAGGGTGGCTTTGAATTCGCCGCTCTTCATGCGTTTCAGCTCGACCGGTTGCCACTGGGTGAATTCGCCGATCAGCATCACCTGTTCCGCTCCTGCAGCCGCCTCTTTCTCTACGGCAAAGGTCACCTTGACCTCGGGCTTGGACTTTAAAAACTGTTTGATCAGTGGCATGACGCCTCCTTGTCTGTGAGTTAAAAATGGCTCCTGTCTATTTTTATACCACCATATGACAAAGATGTTGATAAGGCAGATCAAGTCGGCAAGGCAAAATAGCGTTGCAGCAAACTGTGGGTAAAGTCGATCTTGAGATAGAAGCCACGGGGCAGGGTCATGATGGGTTGACCATCGCGGCCGATAGCGCGAGTCAGCGCCTTGTTGTTGGCCGCCTTGGGCCGCAGTTGCATCACCTGGCCGTGGCGGGCGCTGATCTGCTCCACTTCTCCCAGCACTATCATGTCCATCAGCTCCTCCCAGTCCTGACGCAGTAGCCGATCTTCCTCTTCATTCGGGCTCCACATCAGCGGCATACCGACCCGCCGCTCGCCAACCGGGATCTCCCGACTGCCTTCCACCGGGATCCAGAGCACCCGGGAGAGCTTGTTGCGCACGTTGGACTCCTCCCAGCGCTGGCCGCTGACGCCGATCAGCGGGGCAACGCAGACGAAGGTTGTCTCCAGCGGTTTGCCCTGAGGATCCACGGGGATCGTCTTGAGCTCGATCCCCAGCTCCGGGAAGTCCTGCTCCGGCTTGCTCCCGGCGCTGGCCCCCAGTTGCAGCTCGATCAACTGGCCGACCCACCCCTTGTCACGGCGCAGGTCTTTGGGCACCACAACGCCAGCCTCGGCGGCCAGCTGTGCCAGCGTGAAGCCGGCCATGGCATAGGCGCGGCTCAATAACTCCTGCTCGGATTGGGGATTGCTTGGCATAGTTGGCTCCATCTTGCTCGCCATATTCTAACAGGGGAGGATCCCGAGAAGGATCGCTGTTTTTATAACCGATCCTGAGTGGATAAGATCAAATGCAGAGAATTTGGGGGCTATCAGTTCATCCTTGTGATTTTAAAGGATTTTGTCTGTTTTATCGAGCAGTAAGCCAGGTCTGGTTTGACCTCGAAATAGTTGTCCAAGGGTTTGTGCATGATGTTACACACAGTTATCCACAGAAATCTTGGATAAGTGGATGAAAGTGGTTGGAGTCGCTGATATGTTACAAAAAATTGTGAATGCCCCCCCATTTTTACCGGGTAAACGGGGTAGATATTGTGCCACTCCTGTGGATAATTTCGCCGCGGTGGATCTTTGAGCAGTTGAACTTGTTCACAATCCGGATCATGGATCTGACTCTTGGTGGAACATGGATCTAGATCCAGTTGTTTTATCTCAAGTTTATAAAAAATAATGATTTTTTATATTTTGTGCCGAGTGGTGATACGGAGAGGCACTTTTCGCGTACAGTTAAAAAGTACTGTATATACCCGTTTGCTAACAGCTTTATGCACAGCCTGGGTGGGCAACTTGGGGGCGTGGATCCTTGGATTTGTTTATAAGTATGTTTGAAATTGAAAGTTATTCATGAAACAGGGGATTCACTCCTTGTTTGCTGCCACGGAGTGAATGTGGAACAATCTCCTTATAGATTCAGCCTTTATAAGGTGATCACGTGATTGATGGCGACGGATTTCGTCCCAATGTCGGTATCGTGATCTGTAACCGTGAAGGACAAGTGTTGTGGGCTAAACGCTATGGGCAGCACTCCTGGCAGTTTCCGCAGGGGGGGGTTGATGATGGTGAAACGCCAGAGCAGGCCATGTATCGAGAGCTGTATGAGGAGATTGGCCTCAAGCCCGAAGATGTGACCATCATGGCCACCAGTCGTAACTGGCTAAAATACCGTTTACCCAAACGTCTTGTCCGCTGGGACAGTTCACCGGTCTGTATTGGCCAAAAACAAAAATGGTTCCTGTTACAGCTGAATTCGGGCAAGGAGTCGCGGATCCAGTTCGGCTGTCATGGCCATCCCGAATTTGACGACTGGCGTTGGGTCAGCTTCTGGTACCCGGTACGTCAGGTCGTCTCGTTCAAGCGGGAGGTTTACCGCCGGGTCATGAAAGAGTTTGCCCCGCTGGCGATGCCAGTGCCGGCAGTGCAGGTCAACAAGAAAGATGGGCGGCGCAACCGCGCCCGTTAAGGAGCACAGATTAGTTGTTAACGGAACTGAGACGTATCGTCGAGAGCATGGCCGAGGCCAATACCCTCGAGCAGGCCTTGCAGGCATTGGTGAGCCAGACCCGGCACGCCATGGCAGTGGACTGCTGCTCCGTCTATGTCTCGGAACCCGAGGTGCGCCGCTATCGCCTGGCGGCTACCGACGGCTTGGCCCCGTCCGCAGTCGGCAAGGTGACCCTGCCTTACGAGCAGGGCATCGTCGGTCTGGTGGGTCAGCGGGAAGAGCTGATCAACCTGGCTGATGCCCCCGCGCATCCCAGTTTCAAATTCCTGCCCGATGTCGCCGAAGAGGCATTCCGCTCCTTCCTCGGCGCTCCCATCATGCATCAGCGTCAGGTGGTCGGCATTCTGGTGGTGCAGCAGAAGGAGAGTCGCCGCTTCGATGAGGGGGAAGAGTCCTTCATGGTCACCCTGGCGGCCCAGCTGGCGGCGCGGATTGCCCAGGCGCAGGCCAAGGGGTGGTTGCAGAAGACCGACTGGAGCAAGCCACTGCGTGGTATTGCCGGTGCCAGCGGCATCGCCATGGCCAAGGCCTGGGTGTGGCGGCCCCGTAAGGCGCTCTCGTCCATTACCCCGCGCAAGGATGAAGACCATGCCAGCCAGCTGGCGCGGCTGGAGCTGGCGGTTGAGGAGGTGCGCCACGATCTGGAGAGTCTGGCGCTGCGTTTTCGCGAGAGCTACAGCCAAGATTCGGTGGCGATCTTCGATATCTACCTCCATCTGCTGAACGATCCCGGCTACATCAAGCCGATTCGCAACAAGGTGAGCAAGGAGCACTGGACTGCGGTCTCTGCGGTCAAGCTCATCAGTGATCGCTTGATCGAGCAGTTCAAGGGGATGAAGGATCCCTACTTGCAGGAGCGCTCCACCGACGTGAAGGATATTGCCCAGCGGCTGATCAGCCGACTGGTGCAGAATGAACCGGAACATATCTCCATCGGCGAGCCGGTGGTGCTGGTTGCCGACGAGGTGACTGCTACCATTCTGGCGGAAGTGCCCCGCGAGTATCTGACCGGCGTGGTCTCGCTCAAGGGGGGCACCAACTCCCACGCGGCCATTCTGGCCCGCGCCATGGGGGTCGCCGCCATCATGGGGGTCGATCTGCCCCTAGGTGACATCGGTGGTCGCATGCTGGTTGTCGATGGCTACAGCGGCGATCTCTTCATCGAGCCCAATCAGGTGATACTGACCGAGTATCGTCAGCTGCTGAGCGAAGAACGGGCGCTCGATACCCTGGTGCGCAGCATCGATAACCTGCCATCCGAGACGGCCGACGGCACCAAGGTTTCCCTGTTGCTCAACGCCGGTCTCAGCGCCGATACCGAGATCTCCCTCAACCAGCTGGCGGACGGGGTCGGTCTCTATCGCACCGAGATCCCCTTTATGCTGCAGGAGAGCTTCCCCTCCGAGTGGGAGCAGACCGCCCGCTATCGCGGCATTCTGGAGACCTACCGCAACCGGCCGGTCTGCATGCGGACGCTGGATGTGGGCGGCGACAAACCGTTACCCTATTTCCCCATCGTCGAGGAAAACCCCTTCCTTGGCTGGCGGGGGATCCGGATCACTCTGGATCACCCCGAACTGTTTCTGGTGCAGCTCAAGGCGATGCTGCGGGCCAGTGAAGGGCTGGACAATCTGGCCATCATGCTGCCGATGATCAGCAGCGTCAGCGAAATCAAAGCCTCTCGTCGTCTGCTGGATCAGGCGTGGCGAGAGGTGTCAGAAGAGGCGGCAAGCCGCGATGCGGTGATCCGCTACCCCAGCCTCGGGGTGATGATCGAGGTGCCCTCAGCACTCTTTATCTTGCCGGAGATGGCGCCGCTCATCGATTTCTGGTCGGTGGGCAGTAACGACCTGACCCAGTACCTGCTGGCGGTAGATCGCAACAATTCCCGGGTTGCCAACATCTATGATGCCTTCCATCCTGCGGTGATCCGCGCCCTGCAACAGCTGGTTGATGCCTCCCATCGCTACCAGAAGCCGGTGTCGGTGTGTGGCGAGTTGGCCGGTGATCCGGTCGGTGTGCTGCTGTTGCTTGCCATGGGCTATCGCCGCTTCAGTATGAACACCCACAACATCGCCCGGATCAAGTACGTGCTGCGTCAATCCACCCTGAGCGAGTTGACCGAACTGATGGCCGATGGCCTCAAACATGACAACCCCCACGTACTGCGCGGCCTGTTTGCCCGCTATCTGGAGGAGCATGGTTTGGGCGGTTTGCTGCGAGCCGGTCATAAATCGAAACAGAGTGATTGATAATCATGCCTTGTCCCTGCTGACGAATGATCGGAAAATGCGGCTTTTATTTTGACTGGGGCCGCATATGCAGCACGATGGATATTGGGTTTTCTCGCAGATTGATCCCGTAGCATTCAGTTTGGGACCACTATCGGTACGCTGGTATGGTCTCATGTACCTGTTCGGTTTCGCTTTTGCCATGTGGCTGGCTGGCCGTCGCGCCGATGCACCGAACAGCGGCTGGACCCGCAACGAAGTGTCGGATCTGCTGTTCTATGGTTTCCTCGGGGTGATCCTCGGTGGTCGTGTCGGTTACGTGCTGTTCTACAACTTCGATCTCTTCCTCGCGGATCCCACCTATCTGTTCAAGATCTGGACCGGTGGCATGTCGTTCCACGGTGGCCTGATCGGGGTTATCACCGCGATGATCTGGTTTGCTCACAAGACCAAGCGCCACTTCTTCACCGTGGCCGACTTTGTGGCACCGCTCATTCCGTTCGGTCTCGGCGTTGGCCGGATCGGCAACTTCCTCAACGGCGAGCTGTGGGGCCGGGTCACCGATGTGCCCTGGGCCATCATCTTCCCGGAGGCCGGCCCCGAGCCGCGTCATCCCTCCCAGCTCTACCAGTTCGCGCTGGAAGGGGTGGTGCTGTTCATCATCCTCAACCTGTTCTGGCGCAAGAATCCGCCGCGCGGCGCCATCTCCGGCATGTTCCTGCTGTTCTACGGTCTGTTCCGCTTCCTGGTGGAGTTTGTGCGCCAGCCGGATAGCCAGCTCGGTCTCTACTTCCAGGAGATCAGCATGGGCCAGATCCTCTCCACCCCGATGATTATCGCCGGTGCCCTGATGATCTGGGCCGCCTACAAGCGTCCGCAGTTGTTCGGTAATGCCGTGAAGGAGGCGAAATAATGCGAGCTTATCTCGACCTGATGCAGAAAATCCTCGATGAGGGCACCGTCAAGTCAGACCGTACCGGCACCGGTACTGTCTCCCTGTTCGGCCATCAGATGCGCTTCAATCTGGCGGAAGGTTTCCCGCTGGTGACCACCAAGAAGTGCCACCTGCGCTCCATCATTCACGAGCTGCTCTGGTTCCTCAATGGGGATACCAATACCGCCTATCTGAAGGAAAACGGCGTCAGCATCTGGGATGAGTGGGCCGACGAGAATGGCGATCTGGGGCCGGTTTACGGCGCGCAGTGGCGCTCCTGGCCTGCGGCTGACGGGTCTGTCATCGACCAGATCCAGAAGGCGGTGGATGACATCAAGCACAACCCGGATTCGCGCCGCATCATCGTCTCCGCCTGGAACGTGGGCGAGCTGGACAAGATGGCGCTGGCTCCCTGCCACGCCTTCTTCCAGTTCTATGTGGCGGACGGCAAGCTCTCCTGCCAGCTCTACCAGCGCAGTTGTGATGTGTTCCTCGGCCTGCCGTTCAACATCGCCAGCTACGCCCTGCTGACCCACATGATGGCCCAGCAGTGCAATCTGGAAGTGGGTGACTTTGTCTGGACTGGCGGTGATGTGCACCTCTACTCCAACCACATGGAGCAGACTGCTCTGCAGCTCTCCCGCGAGCCGCGCCCGCTGCCGACCCTGGTGATCAAGCGCAAACCTGACTCAATCTTCGATTACAAGTTCGAGGATTTCGAGATCGAGGGTTATGACCCCCATCCCGGCATCAAGGCGCCCGTCGCCATCTGATAGCAAGGCGCCTCAGGGCGCCTTTTTTATGCAGTTAAATAATTGAAAATTCATTTTATTGATTAATAAGACGGTAGCCAGAGACGAGGAAAAACCTGCTTATAGCAGGTATGTTCTATTTTGCTTTCGGTTTTTTCGTTGTATTGAGCAGCAAGAAACGATTTTCCATTGGTTGTTGCAAGGGATAGACTCAAACCAAAGCAATACGGTGGAAAATTTAACCATGAGTGACGTAATCAAAAAGTTCCTGAAGCTGGAGGCCGCCTCCGGAATTATTCTGATCATGGCTGCCATGCTGGCAATGATTTTGGCCAATACCGCGCTGGCTGGCGGGTATCAGGCGTTTCTCGACACGCCGGTGCAGGTGCGCATCGCGGCTCTCGACATCAACAAGCCGCTGCTGCTCTGGATCAACGATGGCTTTATGGCGATCTTCTTCCTGCTGGTTGGTCTGGAAGTGAAGCGTGAAATGCTGGAAGGGGCGCTCTCCTCTCGGGTGCAAGCGACTTTTCCGGCTATTGCGGCGGTGGGCGGCATGCTGGCTCCGGCCTTGATCTACGCCTTTTTCAACTATTCGGATGAAGTGGCGCGCGCTGGCTGGGCAATTCCGGCTGCGACCGATATCGCCTTTGCCCTCGGGGTGATGGCGCTGCTCGGCAAGCGGGTGCCGGTGAGCCTCAAGGTATTCCTGTTGGCGCTGGCCATCATGGATGACCTTGGCGTCATCATCATCATCGCGCTTTTCTATACCCAGCAGTTGTCGCTTGAGGCGCTGGCCATCGGTATTCTGGCAACCCTCACCTTGCTTTGGATGAATCGCCGTGGTGAGGACAGGATCAGCCTCTACATGCTGGTTGGTCTGGTGCTCTGGGTTGCTGTGCTCAAGTCTGGCGTCCATGCGACCCTGGCCGGTGTGGTAGTCGGTTTTATGGTCCCGCTTAACGGCAAGCGCTACGCCTCGCCGCTCAAGTATCTGGAGCACAAGTTGCACCCCTGGAGTGCCTATCTGATCCTGCCGCTGTTTGCCTTTGCCAACGCGGGGGTATCGCTGGAAGGGATTGGTCTCTCCTCCCTGCTGAGTCCGGTGCCGATGGGGATCATGCTGGGGCTGTTTATCGGCAAGCCGCTCGGGGTGTTCACCATCAGCTGGCTGTCGGTCAAGCTGGGCATCGCCCAGTTGCCGCCCGGGGTCAACTTCAAGCAGATTTTTGCGGTCAGCATCCTCTGTGGCATCGGGTTCACCATGTCGATGTTTATCGCGTCTCTCGCCTTCGAGCACGGTGGGCTGGATTACGGCAGCTACTCTCGCCTCGGGATCCTGGTGGGCTCCACCATGGCGGCGGTAGTCGGCTATCTGGCCTTGCGCATGGCCCTTCCCAAGGGTGAAGGGGAACAGAGTACGGAGGGACTATGAAGCTGCATACAGGGTTGTTGATGCTGTTGTTGAGCCCCGCGGCATGGGCCGGCGGGCTGGAGGATTGCAAGCAGGACGCCACTTCGGCGAACTGCTCTGCCTATCTCAACGGGGTGGTAGACAGCGCCCTGCTGCTGGGGGACAAGCAGGCCAAGGCGCGCTTTGGCGAAACCTTCTCCGAGCGGGCACTGAGCAGCCGGGCTGGCGAGATGGTAAAGCGTTCCAACAAGCGTTATTGCGCTGACCGGATGCCTGACAAGGCACGCCTCAAGGCCAGTCTGATGGAGCAGTTTGGCGCGAACAAGGTTGACTCGGTTAGCGACATGTATGACATTCTGGCGGTTGAACTCAGCTGCTACCGGAGTCCGCGTCAAGCGGGAACCCCATCGGATGTCACACCTTAACTACAACCATCTCTACTATTTCTGGATGACTCAGAAGAAGGGCTCCGTTACCCAGGCAGCGGAAGCCCTTTTTTTGACCCCGCAAACCGTCACCGGCCAGATCAAGCTGCTGGAGCAGCGCCTCGGTGGCAAGCTGCTCAAACGCAAGGGGCGCTCCCTTGAGGCGACCGAGCTGGGTCAACTGGTGTTTCGTTATGCCGACAAGATGTTCAGCCTCTCCTACGAGATGCTCGATATCGTCAACTACCGCAAGGAGAGCCAGATCCTGTTTGACGTCGGCATCGCCGATGCCCTCTCCAAGCGCCTTGCCAGCCGTGTGCTGCTCTCTGTCATCCCCAATGATGGTTCCATCCATCTGCGCTGTTTCGAATCAACCCACGAACTGCTGCTGGAGCAGCTGAGCGAGCACAAGCTCGATATGATCCTCTCCGACTGTCCGGTAGATTCCAGCCAGCATGCTGGATTGCTCTCCAAACGGCTGGGCGGCTGTGGCGTCAGCTTCTTCTGCAAGGCGCCATTGCCCGAAAAGCCCTTTCCCGCCTGTCTGGAGGAGCGCAAGCTGCTGATCCCCGGTCGCCGTACCGCCATGGGGCGTCAGCTAACCCAGTGGTTCGAACAGCAGGGGGTTTCTCCCAGCATTCTTGGCGAGTTTGATGATGCCGCCTTGATGAAGGCGTTTGGCTTCTTCAATCAGGGCATCTTCATGGCGCCGACCATCTATCGGGAGGAGATCCTCGAGGGGGAGGGGGTGATGCTGATCGGGGAAACCCAGGATCTGATGGAGGAGTATTACGTCATCTTCGCCGAGCGGATGATCCAGCATCCGGCGGTGAAGCGGGTCTGCGAGAGCGATTTTACCTTTCTCTTTTCCGGCCAGGAGAACTTCTCCGCCATCCAGCCGGCCACCCTGTCGTTTTAAAACGGCCCGTCACCACGTATCATCGGCGATGAGTGGTAGAGGAGAGATGTGATGCAACTTGAAGAGATGGAAGCCAATGCGAGTAAAGCAGTGGCCTTGCTCAAGGCGCTGGCTAACGAACGGCGACTGTTTATTCTGTGCCAGTTGCTGGAGCGCGAACTGTCGGTGGGGGAGCTCAACGAGCGATTGGGATTGAGTCAGTCGGCCTTGTCACAGCATCTGGCGCTGCTGCGGCGGGATGAGCTGGTGACGACGCGCAAAGAGGCCCAGACGGTCTACTATTCGCTGCGCAGCCATGAAGTGCGTGAAATGATCAGCTTGCTGCATCGACTTTATTGCAGCGCAGATAAATAAAAAACCGGCACTAAGGCCGGTTTTTTCAGCTTTGATCAGCAGAAGCTGATTAAGCCATAGCTTTGATCTGGGCAGACAGGCGGCTCTTGTGACGAGCAGCTTTGTTCTTGTGGATCAGGCCTTTGGTCGCCATACGATCCATGATCGGCTGAGCAACAGCGAAAGCGGCAGTCGCAGCAGCTTTGTCGCCAGAGGCGATAGCAGCAATGACTTTCTTCAGGTAGGTACGGGTCATGGAACGACGGCTGGCGTTGTGCTGACGGCGTTTTTCTGACTGAAGAGCGCGCTTCTTAGCAGATTTGATGTTAGCCAAGGTAAAACTCCTAAAACTGTCTTAGCGAGTGTATTGAAAAGGCCCGGAAATATGCCTTTCCAACCACATATTGTCAAATGATTTGTGCAAATAAACACCGCCTCCCGGTGGTGTGTCAGTAGGGAGACGGTTAAACTGTCGGCCGATTCTAGCAGCATTCTTTTCATTCTGACAGTTCCAGAGGCCTCGTCTTGAGTAAGAAATTGATCAAATCCGGCATGATAGTGTCCGGAATGACGCTGGCATCCCGCGTAATGGGCTTGGTTCGCGATGTGGTCATCGCAAATCTGCTCGGTGCCGGGGTGGCCGCCGACGTCTTCTTTTTTGCCAATCGCATTCCCAACTTTCTGCGTCGTCTGTTCGCCGAAGGTGCCTTCAACCAGGCCTTTGTTCCCGTGATGACGGAGTACAAGAAAAATGGCGACGAGGGGGAGGTGCGTGAATTGCTGGCGGCGGTAGCGGGCACGCTGGGGGGGATAGTGACTGTGGTCACCCTGCTTGGTGTGCTCGGTTCGGGTGTGCTGACCGCGCTGTTTGGCTGGGGCTGGTTCTGGGACTGGCTGCACGGCGGCCCTGCGGCCGAGAAGTTCGAGCTCGCCAGTCTGATGCTCAAAATCACCTTCCCTTACCTCTGGTTCATCACCTTTACCGCCATGGCGGGGGCTATCCTCAACACCTTCGGCCGCTTTGCGGTCTCGTCGTTTACGCCGGTGTTTCTCAACATCACCATGATTGCGGCGGCCTGGTGGATTGCGCCACTGATGGACAAACCTGAGATCTCGCTGGCGATTGGTGTCTTTTTGGGCGGTTTGGTGCAGTTTTTGTTCCAGTACCCCTTTTTGCGCCAAATCAACATGCTGGTATGGCCCAAGTGGGGATGGAATCACCCGGGGGTGGTGAAGATCCGCACCCTGATGATCCCCGCCCTGTTCGGGGTATCGGTCAGCCAGATCAACCTGTTGGTCAACACTATGCTCGCCTCCTTCCTGGCGACCGGTGCCATCAGCTATCTCTACTACTCGGATCGCCTGCTGGAGTTCCCCCTCGGGCTGTTTGCGGTAGCCATCAGTACCGTGATCCTGCCTGCGCTGGCCAAGAAGCATGTGGATGCCGATCCGGCGGACTTCTCCCGCACCATGGATTGGGGGGTGCGGATGGTGATGCTGCTCGGCCTGCCCGCCATGATAGGCATTGCGGTCATGCGCGAGCCCATTTTGCGGGTGCTGTTCATGCGCGGCGAATTTGGCCTGCATGAAGTGAGCATGTCGAGCGCCAGCCTGCTGGCCTCCACTACCGGTCTGCTCTCCCTGATGCTGATCAAGGTGCTGGCGCCCGGTTACTACGCCCGTCAGGACACCAAAACGCCGGTGCGGATCGGGGTGATGTCGATGATTGCCAACATGGTCTGCAACCTCATCTTCATCTACCCGCTCGGTTACGTGGGATTGGCGCTCTCGACCGCCTGCTCGGGTACTCTGAATGCGGCTTTGCTGTTCAAAGGGTTGTACCAGCAGAGCGTCTATCATCCCTCCCGTCATACCGGCGTGTTCTGCCTCAAGCTGCTGGTCGCCAGCGTGCTGATGGGAGGCGTGCTCGCCTATCTGTCGCCGGATCTGGCCCAGTGGGGCGCATGGAGCATGGGCAAGGCCAGTTTGCAGCTGACCATGCTGCTGTCGCTGGGGGCTGCGGTCTATGCCGTGGTGTTGCTGCTGCTGGGCATTCGGCCGCGTCACCTTAAATCGGGGCAGCAGTAGCCGTGATCCTGCGGCGCCATGGGGATAGTGCCTCATGGCGCCGCAGATGGGCGGGCTTGGGCCCGGATAGTTGAAATCAGGCTATGAGGGCTGACCATGCCTGCTGCCTGATATATAATCCGCCGATTTCCATGGCAGCAACGCACAAGGCACTGATGGAGCTTATTCGCGGCATTCACAATCTCAAGCCCCGTCACCGGGGATGTGTATTAACCATTGGCAACTTTGATGGGGTTCATCAGGGTCACCATGCGGTATTGGCACGTCTCAAGGAGAAAGCGGCCCAGCTGGGATTGCCCGCCTGCGTCATGCTGTTTGAACCGCAGCCGCTGGAGCTGTTTGCCGGTAGCGAGGCGCCGGCGCGCCTGAGCCGCTTGCGCGAGAAGTATGAAGCGCTGCAGGGGCTGCATATCGATCGCATGCTCTGCGTGCGCTTCAGCCACCGCTTTGCCGAGCAGGCAGCCTCGACCTTCATCGAGCAGTTGCTGGTGGAAAAGCTCGGGGTGCGCTACCTGGTGGTCGGCGACGATTTTCGCTTCGGCAAGGGGCGGGAAGGTGACTTCCACCTGCTGGAGGAGGCGGGTCATCGCTTCGGCTTCGAGGTGATCAGCACCCAGAGCTTCCAGCTCGAACGGCAGCGGGTCAGCAGCACCCTGGTGCGTGAAGCCCTCAAGTCGGGCCGGTTGGAGGAGGTGGAGCTGATGCTTGGCCGCCCCTACACCATCAGCGGCCGGGTGGCCCACGGCGACAAGCTGGGGCGCACCATAGGTTTTCCCACCGCCAATCTGGCCCTCAAGCGTCAGGTGATCCCGGTCGGTGGCGTGTTTGCGGTGGAAGTGATATGTTCCGGCAAGACCTTCCCCGGTGTAGCCAATGTGGGTGTACGGCCAACCTTGAGCGGTACACAAGCCAGATTGGAAGTACATCTATTTGATTTTTCTGGTGATCTATATGGTCAGCAGGTCAAGGTGCTGCTTCGCCACAAGCTGCGCGAAGAGCAGAAGTTTGCCTCTTTCACTGCCTTGAAAGAGCAGATCGAACGAGATGCCCTGGCGGCCCGAGCCTGGTTCGGGCTGCCACAATTCAATTTACCCAGCACTCTTTTAGAAAAGAAGGGAACCCAGGACTGATGAGCGACTATAAACACACCCTGAATCTTCCGGAAACCGAGTTTCCGATGCGTGGCGATCTGGCCAAGCGCGAACCCAACATGCTGAAACGTTGGTACGATCAGGATCTCTACGGCGCTATTCGCCGCGCCAAAGCGGGCAAGCCTTCTTTCATTCTGCATGATGGCCCCCCCTATGCGAACGGCAACATTCACATCGGTCACTCGGTCAACAAGATCCTCAAAGACATCATCATCAAGTCCAAGGGCCTCTCCGGTTTCGATTCCCCCTATGTGCCGGGTTGGGATTGCCACGGTCTGCCTATCGAACTGAAAGTGGAAGGCATGGTCGGCAAGCCGGGCGAGAAGGTTTCCGCTGCCGAATTCCGCGCCGAGTGCCGCAAATACGCCAAGACCCAGATCGAAGCGCAGAAGACCGACTTCATCCGTCTGGGTGTGCTGGGCGACTGGGAACACCCCTACCTGACCATGGATTTTGGCACCGAAGCCAACATCATCCGCTCCATGGCCAAGATCGTTGAAAACGGCCACCTGCACAAAGGTTCCAAGCCGGTGCACTGGTGTACCGATTGCGGTTCTGCGCTGGCTGAAGCCGAAGTGGAGTACTACGACAAGAACTCCCCCTCCATCGATGTGCGCTTCAAGGCTGTTGATGAGGCGACCGTTGCCGCCAAGTTTGACTGCGCCGAAGGCCACACCGGCAAGGGGCCGATCTCTGCGGTGATCTGGACCACCACTCCGTGGACCCTGCCGGCCAACCGCGCTATCGCCATGCATGCCGACCTCGACTATGCGCTGGTGCAGGTTGAAGGTGAGCACCCCGAGCGTCTGATCCTGGCCGCCGAGCTGGTCAAGGATGTGATGGATCGCGCCGGTATCGAGAAGTTCCACAATCTGGGTTACGCCAAGGGCGCCGCGCTTGAGCTGCTGCGCTTCAACCACCCCTTCTACAGCTTCGACGTGCCGGTGGTACTGGGTGATCACGTCACCCTGGATGCCGGTACCGGTGCCGTACACACTGCCCCTGGCCACGGTCAGGAAGACTTCGTGGTCGGTCAGAAGTACGGTCTGGAAGTGGCCAACCCGGTTGGCAGCAACGGTGTTTACCTGCCGGATACCGAACTGTTTGCCGGTCAGCATGTGTTCAAGGCCAACGCCTCCGTGATCGAAGTGCTGACCGAGCGCGGCGCCCTGCTGCATCACAAGGTGTTCAACCACTCCTATCCGCACTGCTGGCGTCACAAGACCCCGATCATCTTCCGTGCTACCCCGCAGTGGTTCATCAGCATGGAGCAGAAGGGTCTGCGCAAGCGCGCACTGGAAGAGATCGAGCGCATCGAGAAGGACGGCATTGCCCAGCAAGGCCAGAGCGGCTGGGTACCGGCCTGGGGTAAAAACCGCATTCAGGCGATGGTCGAGAACCGTCCTGACTGGTGTATCTCCCGTCAGCGCACCTGGGGTGTGCCCATCTCCCTGTTCGTCCACAAAGAGACCCAGGAACTGCATCCGGAATCCGTGCGCTTGATGCACGAAGTCGCCAAGCGGGTCGAGCAGTCCGGTATTCAGGCATGGTGGGATCTGGACAAGGCCGAGCTGCTGGGTAGCGATGCCGACATGTATGACAAGGTGCCTGACACTCTGGACGTCTGGTTTGACTCCGGTTCTACCCACGCTTCCGTGGTTGATGCCCGTCCCGAGTTCAACGGCAAGCCGGCCGACATGTATTTGGAAGGTTCTGACCAGCACCGTGGCTGGTTCATGTCCTCCCTGATGATCGGCGTGGCCATGAAAGACAAGGCTCCGTACAACCAGGTGCTGACTCACGGTTTCACTGTTGATGGTCAGGGTCGCAAGATGTCCAAGTCCATCGGCAACGTGGTGAGCCCGCAGGACGTAATGAACAAGCTGGGGGCAGACATCCTGCGTCTGTGGGTAGCGAGCACTGACTACACCGGCGAGATGACTGTCTCCGACGAGATCCTCAAGCGCTCTGCCGATGCTTATCGTCGTATTCGCAACACTGCCCGCTTCCTGCTGGCCAACCTGAACGGCTTCAATCCGGCGACCGACATGGTGGCACCTGCCGACATGGTGGTGGTGGATCGCTGGGCTGTGGGTCGTGCCAAAGCGGTACAGGCCGAGATCATGGCGGCATTCGACGAGTACAACTTCCACGGTGTAACCCAGAAGCTGATGCAGTTCTGCTCCATCGAGATGGGCTCCTTCTATCTGGACGTCATCAAGGATCGCCAGTACACCGCCAAGGCTGACAGCCTGGCCCGTCGTTCTTGCCAGACCGCCCTCTATCACATCGCCGAGGCCATGGTGCGCTGGATGGCGCCGATCATGAGCTTCACCGCTGATGAAATCTGGGCCCTGCTGCCGGGTGAGCGCGGCGAGTTCGTCTTCACCGAAGAGTGGTACGACGGCCTGTTCGGGCTGGAAGCGGGTGAAACCCTCAACGACGAGTTCTGGGCCGAGATCCTCACCGTGCGCGGTGAAGTGAACAAGGCGCTGGAAGTGGCTCGTGGTGAGAAGCGCATCGGCGGCTCCCTGCAGGCCGAGCTGACCCTGTTCGCCAAGCCGGAGCTGGCTGCACGCCTGAATGCCCTGGCTGATGAGCTGCGCTTCGTGCTGCTCACCTCCAAGGCCAAGGTTGTTGAGGCTGACACTGCGCCGGAAGGCTCTGTGGCGACCGAGCGTGATGACCTGTGGCTGAGCGTGACCCAGTCTGCCGCCGCCAAGTGCGACCGCTGCTGGCACCATGTAGAAGATGTGGGCACTATCGCGGGTCACGAAGAGATCTGTGGTCGCTGTGTGACCAACGTTGAGGGTGACGGCGAAACGCGTCAATTTGCCTGATGAACATGACTCAACATAAAAGCGGCCTGCGTTGGCTGTGGCTGGCAGTGCTGGCCTTTGTACTGGACCAGGCGAGCAAGCTCGCCGTGGTCAAGTTGCTGCCATTTGGTTACCCGGGGGTGGAGATCACCCCCTTCTTCAATCTGGTTCACGTCTACAACAAGGGCGCCGCATTCAGCTTTCTGGCTGATCAGGGGGGTTGGCAGCGCTGGTTCTTCGCGGTGCTGGCTTTTGCCATCTGTGGATTGCTGATCCACTGGCTGCGCAAGCAGTCGGTGACCCAGCGTTGGAGCGGTATCGCCTATTCACTCATCATCGGCGGCGCCCTCGGCAACGTCTTTGATCGACTGGTGTTGGGCCATGTGGTCGATTTTCTCGACTTCTACTGGCAGCGTGCGCATTGGCCGGCATTTAATCTGGCCGACAGCTTTATCTTTATCGGGGCCGCCATGATCGTGCTGGACGGTTTCCGTGGTGAGAAAAAGGAGCAGGCATGAGCCAGCAGATCACCGCTAACAGCAGCGTGCTGTTCCACTTCTCCATCAAGTTGGAAGATGGCTCGGTTGCCGACAGCACGGCGCTGCACGGCAAACCTGCCCGCCTGCGGATGGGCGATGGCAGCCTGACCCCCACCTTCGAGCAGTGCCTGTTGGGGCTGAGCGAAGGGGAGAGCAAGAGTTTTACTCTGGCGCCGGAAGAGGCCTTTGGTCTCTCCAATCCCGACAACATCTACCATCTCGACCGTGCCAAATTTGGCGCCGATGTGGAGCCAAAAGTCGGCACCATCATCCTGTTCGATCAGCCCAATGGCAGCGAGCTGCCGGGCATTATCCGGGCGGTAGCCGGGATGTCGGTGACGGTCGATTTCAACCACCCGCTGGCCGGTCATACCGTCACCTTCGAGGTGGAGATCCTGGGCGTTGATGATGAGGAGAAGGTGCATTAATGGATATTCTGCTCGCTAACCCTCGCGGTTTTTGCGCCGGTGTCGATCGCGCCATCAGCATTGTCGAGAGCGCGTTGGAGAAGTTCGGTGCCCCCATCTATGTCCGCCACGAAGTGGTGCATAACCGCTATGTGGTGAACAAGCTGAAAGATGCGGGTGCCGTCTTCGTCGAGGAGCTGGACGAGGTGCCGGACGACAGCATCGTCATCTTCTCTGCCCACGGTGTGGCCAAGACAGTGCGCGAGATGGCCAAGTCCCGAGCCCTCAAGGTATTCGATGCCACCTGTCCGCTGGTGACCAAGGTGCACATGGAGGTTCATCGCGCCAGCCGCAAGGGCTCCGAGGCTGTGCTCATCGGCCACGCCGGTCACCCCGAGGTGATCGGGACCATGGGGCAGTACGAGAATCGCGAAGGCGGCATGTATCTGGTAGAAACACCGGAAGATGTGGCCAAGCTCCAGGTAAAGAATCCGGATGACCTCTGCTTCGTCACCCAGACTACCCTGAGCGTGGACGAGACCTCTGATGTTATCGATGCGCTGCGCAAGCACTTCCCCAAGATCCAGGGGCCGCGCAAGGATGATATCTGCTACGCCACCCAGAACCGTCAGGATGCTGTGCGGGAGATGGCAGGGCTGGTGGACGCCATGTTGGTGGTGGGGTCGCGTAACTCCTCCAACTCCAACCGTCTGCGCGAGCTGGCCGAAAAGGTAGGTGCCCGAGCCTATCTTATCGACGATGCGTCGATGATTGAGGCGAGCTGGCTGGAAAGCGTGAAGGCGATTGGCGTCACCGCTGGCGCATCCGCCCCCGAGGTGCTGGTGCAAAACGTGATTGCCCGCCTGCGGGAGCTGGGAGGCAAGGTGGTCGCCGAGCATCCTGGCCGTGAAGAGAACGTGGTGTTTGAGGTACCACCCGAGCTGCGGATCCTCTAGAAGAGTGCCGGTTTTGGAGCCTGATGCCTGTTAGTTAAGCATTTTTGTGACTAAATACTCGAGATGCTGAATATCCAAAGTGTCTCCATGATTAAAGAGTCAATTTGGCTCCAACCCTTATCCTGACGGGCATGCAATAAAAAGAGGGAGGCATCATGCCTCCCTCATTCTTAGACTTTATACCCCGCGGGTTGAGACTCAAATTATCTTAACTGACTTGCGTTACAGCTCTGGTGGCCTTGTGTGCGCTCTCCTTATTTCTTTGCATTCATGCCGCTATATAACATTATCTCTTTAGTCTTGCTGTGTCTGACCATAACGTCCTTGCCCGATGAATTCGCCAATTTTCTTTCCATTATGGCTGCTCAGCCTTCTGCAGAATGCTGGCGTTAAAAATAAAAACGGGGATTTTGCTGTTAACGGAAGTTTTTAATATCTTAGAACAATACTCTTCGTCCCATTGTGAAAGACACAGATAGTAACGAAAGAGACATGCCGAAGTGGTTTGCGACCCAGTACTTATTTTCCTGTCAGCCAACTCCATACTCCCTGGAGGGGTAATATTTCGTAGCTCTTTATTATGTCCGTTGAGTGATGATAATCTTTTGCCACGCGGTCCATACGTTATCCTCTGATAGCAGGGCTAGATGAAATAGTTAATAGTGTAAAAGGCAGCAAGGCTTAGCAAGACGGCGCTGACGATGTTCTTAATGTAAAATGAAATAACGATGCTGATCAGTGCGCCCAGAAAATACGGGTTATTAGGGAATTCCCTTATGGTGCCATGCTCCATGAGTATAATTGGGCCGCATATCGCAGTCATGAGGCATGGTGCAGAATACTTAAGCGCCCGGTTGACAAAGTTAGGTATTTTTAATGGTACGTTAGGTTCAAGAAAGATATAACGATTACAAAACACAATTGTTGCCAGTGCTAAAATAAGAAACCAACTCATCTTCTATCCTTATTGAGTTATTCTTGAGATTGCTCTTCATTCAGTAGTACAGATGCCAGTACTGCAGAGAACATGCCGCAGAGCCCGGAGATGACAATGGCGCCCTCTAGTTGCCAATAGCTAAGAAGCATGGAGAGCAACAGTGAAACAGCGACACTAACCAGGGTGCTCATTTTTTTCACCATAGGTACCACAATGGTGATAAAGGTTGCGACAATAGAGTAATCGAGATGGTATTTTTCAAGGTCCGGTACCGAGGAGGCCATTAAAATACCCATCAAACTGAACGCATTCCAAGAGAGGTAGAAAGTCAGTCCGGCACCGATTAAATAACTGGGTGTCAACTCAGATTCTTTGTTTTTTGTCTCGCTCAAGGCGAACAGCTCATCGGTGAGCAAAAAACCAATAGGAAGGCGGAGCTTAATCTTAAGATAGGACACAAACTCTCTGAGAGTGAGGCCGTATATGAAGTGCTGTGATGTGATGAAAAATACTGAAACAAGAATTGTAAATAAATTTGCTCCTGCCATTATCATGCCTAAGGTAACCAGCTGGGCCGCGCCGGCAAAAACAATGGCCGACATTGCTACGCTTTGCCAGAAGGTTAAACCGGCCTGTATTGCCATTGATCCCGCCAATATTCCCCATGGGATTACGGAAACGCACAGTGGAAGCATCTCAATAGCCCCACGCATAAACGATGAGCTCGAAGATGACTGTTCTGAAGGAGAGGAACAGGTGCCTGATTCAATCATTGCTTTTCTCACGGATTAGGTAAGTAAAAAGAGTAGGTAACATTAACGGTCGCGGAGTCGGCAGTATTGAATGATCTTGCTACTGGTAGTGAGATTAGGCGAATTCAGACTGAGTGAGCGGGTAGAGCGGTGGGTGGGGGCGGTCTGTGCTTGATTTGATGCCCTTGTCGTGACTGTCGTGAGGCGGTGGACTGTTGTGCTTCTTGGGTCGAACAACAACTTTTGTTTGTTTTCGAGGGGTCAGGCCTTGATGAATTCGCCGGGAGTCAGACCCACAGAATTTTTAAAATGGCGGTGGAAATGGCTTTGATCGGTAAAGCCACATAGGATGGCTGTGTCGAGGATGGTAGTGCCTTGACGCAGTAAGGCACGGGCTTTTCGAAGGCGCGCTTGTACCAGATAGGCGTGTGGTGTCATGCCAGCTACTGCCTTGAATTGCCTGAGAAAATGCCACTGGCTCAGACCTGCCAGCTCCGCGAGCTGTGTCAGTGTGTGCTCCTCTTGTGGGCAACAGTCCATCAACTCTTTAGCTAGAAGGATCGGTCGTGTAGTGGCTGGCAGCGCCGCCGGAGTTTTACGCGTTTTGCTGTAGCGCAGGCTCAGCAGCATGAGTGAAGAGAGCAGCAGGCTTTCTTTAAGCAAGTGATTGCCTTCTTTTCCCAGCATATCGAAGGTCAGTAGTAGCTGTGCCGACAGACCGGGATCGTGAATAACTGCATCGGGGAACCAAGGGATAAAATCTGTGTTGTCAGGTATTTGTCGCAGAATATTGCGTAGCATCTCTGGATGGGGATAGATGGCACGATAACCCCACCCTTGCTCTAGTTCTGAGCTACCAGTATGCACATCGTCTGCGTTGACAATGATGATGTCCCCGCGCGGGGCAACGTGCTCTGTCCCTGAACGGTAAAATCGCTGTGCTCCCTGATCGATAACGCCAATGCAGAAAGTGTCATGGACATGCCGAGCAAAGCGCTGCTTGTAATAGCGTGCCTGAAGCATATCAACGCCACCTAGTGCATCGATCCGTTGGAAATGAGTCTTTTCTTTCATTTTTATCTCTGCTGTAACGGTATCAACCCGTGGTTTTTGCATAAAAGTGCTACTTCCAATTTAATGGTATCTGAAGTTTCCTTGGGTTCTCTTCGTGAATCGAGGGTGTGACTCATTGGGTTCTTTTTGCCTGATTGCAAGATGCAAAAAATTATGACGTCGTATTAACTTACCAAATAGTCATTTGGTGATAGGTAAGTGTACCTCTCGAGTGGCCTTGTATGAAGCCATCCTGACATGATTTAGTCTGGGCCAAGTGAGCTTTCGTATAAACATGACATCAAACTGAAGTGGGTCGGGACGATCCTGACCTCTGCTTCATTATCCAGACCACCCTGAGCGTGGATGAGACTTCTGACGTGATCGATGCGCTGCGCAAGCACTTCCCCAAGATCCAGGGGCCGCGCAAGGACGATATCTGCTACGCCACCCAGAACCGTCAGGATGCGGTGCGGGAGATGGCGGGGCTGGTGGACGCCATGCTGGTGGTGGGATCTCGCAACTCTTCCAACTCCAACCGTCTGCGGGAGCTGGCCGAGAAGGTGGGCGCCAGAGCCTATCTTATCGACGATGCGTCGATGATTGAGGCGAGCTGGCTGGAAGGGGTGAAGGCGATCGGAGTTACTGCCGGCGCATCCGCCCCTGAGGTGCTGGTGCAAAACGTGATTGCCCGCCTGCGGGAGCTGGGTGGCAAGGTGGTTGCCGAGCATCCTGGCCGTGAAGAGAACGTAGTCTTTGAGGTTCCTCCCGAACTTAGAATAATTTGAGTGCAGCCAGGAAGGCTTAAGAATAAAGTGTGTTGATAATGACGCCGGGTTTGTTCAAGAGACAGGCTCGGCGTTAAACTTATGAAGCAGTCTGTCACCAAGGATGGGATATGATTGGATACTTTCGTGGCTTTTCTCTTATTGAGTTGATGATTGTCATCGCCATCGTGGCGATTCTTGGCACTATCGCTTATCCCGCCTATCAGCAATATGTGCTGACCAGTCATCGCGTCGAAGCCAAGAGCATGCTGTTGAATGCGGCCAATCGGCAAGAAACCTATTTTATGGATTTCAATCAGTATGCATCCTCTGCTGCTGCTCTTGGTATCAGTAGTGTATCTGAGAATGGCCTGTATCAATTATCCATTGCCGTATCAGGCAACACCTACACCTTGTCAGCCAGTGCTGGCGCGGCGACAGCCCAAGCCAAAGATACCGATTGCACGGTGTTTTCCATTAATCAGTTGGGTGTCAAAAGTGCCTCTGGTGCAGCTAGCAATAGCTGTTGGGAATAGCCATGGCCATTCGTGTTTCATCACATGAGAGGGGATTCAGCCTGCTGGAGGTGATGATAGCGGCAGTAGTGTTGTCATTTGGCTTGCTGGGACTGGTTGCTATGCAGGCTCAGTCTAAGTTTTCCGGATATGAAGCCCGACAGCGCACAATAGCCAGCTGGTTGGCTAACGATATGGTTGAGAGGCTCAGAGTCAACCGTGGAGCCTGGGAGTCGCAAGCTAACAATACCTGGATTGTCAGCGCAGGCACTTCATCATTGCCATCCTGCGCTAATGAAAATGGCACTATGAGCAGCTGTAGCGATGCTCAGTTACGGGCTCTCGATCTCTATTATTGGCGACAGTCATTAATGGGAAGTGCTGCTTCGGGGGCCGGAGCAACATTACAAAATCCCACCGGCTGCATTATCAAGGGAGCCAGCAATGCATTGACGGTCTCAATTTTTTGGGCTGGACGTGAATCATCTCATGATGGGGCAAATGGCGTTGCATCAGCGATTACGACGGCATGTGGAATTGCAGGTGTTGATTTAACGAGGCGTCAGTTTGTTCTGATGACGACGCTATGAAACATCATGGGTTTACGCTGGTTGAATGGCTCATCGCAATGGTGATTGGTGTTTTTCTGCTCGGTGGGGTGATGAGTATTTTTGTGGCCTCACGCGCTACCACCAATGAGTCCTTCGATCAGAGTGAGCTGCTCGAAAATGGTCGAATTGCCATGCGTCTCATCACTCAGGATTTACGCTGGGCCGGGTTTTGGGGGGATTTCACGGGGGGGGCTTTGATTGCGGGTGATGAGCTCACTTTGTCTGCTGATGCTACCGTGACAAATGACTGTCTGGATGAGAGAAATGAAGGGAGTCTACCCTCCAACCTTTTTCCAGTACGCCCGCTGTGGGTTACTCATATCAGTGCTGCAGGCACCATGAGTGGTTTTGCCTGTATCTCATCCTCTACTCGCGTTGCCGGCTCAGATGTCATCAGTATCAAGCGCCTGATTGGCAATCCGGTGACAGGAGGACTGGATGCCAATCGTTTCTATATGGCCACCAATACTCAACAGGCTCATTTATTCAGAGGTAATGAGACTGCGCCTTCCGAGGCGGCCATGCCGATGCGTCAGATTTGGGAGTACCAGCATCATGTCTATTACCTCTCGCCTAATGGTCGTGGTGGTTTTGAACTGCGCAAGCGTATCCTCACTGCTGATGGCGGTTCTTGGTTGATATCTGGGGCTTTGGTTGATGGTATTGAACGGATGGTGCTGTTGTTTGGGGTCGATACCAGCAATGTGCCGGATGGTCGTGTAGACAAGTTTTCCGCCATAGATGCAGTCACCTCGCAAGAGTGGGGCGAGGGGCGGGTCATCGCAGTCCGTGTTTTTTTGCTTGTGCGCTCGCTGCAGGCATCCAGTCGCTATACCAACAACAATGTCTATCAACTGGGAGATATCAGCGTGGCTGGCAATGGGGATGGGTTTCGACGCTTATTGCTGGAAAGTACTGTGGTATTGCGTAATCCCATGGTGATGGCGGGAGGTGGGTAGTGAAGCATTCACGTGGCGTTGCATTGATCGTGGCGCTGGTGATTCTGGCCCCTTTGACTTTGATTGCCGTGGTGTTGATGCAATCTGGGGGCATGGATTTACGTGCTAGTGGAGCGGCGGCGGCGTTACAGCAAGTCGAACACAGAGTAGAGGGCATCATAGGTGGCGCTATGCAGCAAGCAGGGCTTGCTACCCAGATTGCTCAGATGCCTTCGGTTTCGACGGCAACGTCAACAGTGAGTGGCTCTATGGGTAACGCCACCATGCAATATAGAAGTGAAACAGTGTGCAAGCGCCGATTTGACGCGACCAGCAAGAACGTCATACCAGCCTGCCGTTATGTAGAGCTCGAGGCAAGCCAAGCGTACGGAAAACAGGGGCGTCCTATGACGTGGACGGTTGGAGTCGAACAGCCATTGTTAAAGACGGCTGAATAGGAGCGACAGCGATGTTACATCATGGAAAACTGTGGCTGATGGCCCTGTGTGCACTTAGTGTGCCAGCTGTCGCCAGCGATGCTTACTCGGATGATACCGAACTGTTCATCTATGACTTCTCGAAAGCGGGAGATTATCGGCCCAAGGTGCTGATTATCTTCGACAACTCTGGCAGTATGGCCGAAACCATGGAGCTGGAGCGGGAAAAGTATAATCCTGCCACTGTCTACCCAGCGCTGAACCGGGATCCTGATACCAGTAACTCGCTTAATTATATCTATTATTCGACCGATGGTTCTGTGCCCGCCATCAATAGTTCTCGGCGTTTTCGCGACAGCATCAATGCTTGCGCCTCATCAAAGACCCCCCTAAGCACGGTCGGTTATTTTCAGTCCCAAGTCTGGACGTATGTCTATTCAAGTTATCGCAATGGATTACCTCGTCAGGGGGATTGGGAGACCATCTCTGGCAAGTACGAAGATGACATCACCATTGTCGACTGCAAGCAGGATATTCAGAACCGCAATCCAGCCAATCCTTTCAACGGAACGCTGGTGGTGGGGGCGGTCGGCGATGGTTATCCGGTCGACAAAACCAGCAACACTCGCGGCGAGTGGTATTACACAGCTAATGCGAATAATGCCACATCGGGTAGCAATACCAGTGTAACTCTCTACACTGCCAACTATATCCGCTGGTATTACGGGCCGACGGGTTATGCCGTTGAATCACGCTTGCGTATCGCCAAGGATGCGGTCAAGTCGGTGATCTCCTCCACTCCTGGGGTTGATTTCGGCTTGGCCATCTTCAATACCAACAATAGTACCAGTACCAATGGTGGCAGAGTGGTACGTCGCATCCTCAGTAACGACGATATTGTCGGCACCATTACTGCCGAACAGGACTTGCTCAATACTGTGGAAGACCTGTCGGCTACGACCAATACGCCATTATGTGAAACCCTCTATGAAGCCTACCGTTTCTATGGAGGGCAATCTGTACTTTATGGCAAGCAAGGTGGTACGCGGGACAAGCTTGCTGAAGATCCGGAAGGTACTTACACCTCGCCTTATGACAAATGTTCAAATAATGGCTATGTCATCTATGTCACTGATGGTGCTCCGACCAGCGATACGGCTGCTGATAGTGCAGTAAAAGCGTTGACGGATTCGCTAAGCCCAGATGAACGGGCTGCCTACGGCTCAACAGTGGGATATGGTTCCGGCACTTCCAAGAGCTATCTGGCAGCGATGGCTGGCTACATGAAGAACAAGGATGTAAATACTTCATCGCCCGGCAAGCAGACTGTTACCACGTTTACCGTGGGATTTGGTGATGACGCGATCTCTGGGGCGGGCAATCTGCTGGCAGAAACGGCGAGACGTGGAGGCGGTCAATATTACCCTGCGGTCAGTGCTGAAGCTCTCACTCAGGCGTTGCGATCTTCCCTGTTAGCCATTTTGCGGATAAACACCTCTCTGGTGTCGCCAGCTATCACCACTAACAACTTTGACCGGACTCGCAGCCTCAATAATATCTATTACGCCATGTTCGAGCCTGATACTGGGCCGCGCTGGAAGGGTAACCTGAAGAAGCTGGTTTTGTCTGGTGATGGGTATGTGGCAGATGTTAACGGTTTGCCCGCCATCAAGGTAGATGGTTCCATTCTGGATCAGGCTCAGACCTATTGGTCATCGGAACGGGATGGCAATCTGGTTGCCAAGGGCGGCGTGCAGTCCATGTTGGCAGAGAAGACCAATCGCAATCTTTATGTGATCAATACGGTTGCATCGCCCAAGCGATTGGATGCCTTTAACAAAGCCAATTTGGTGTCGATCGCAGGCTCTGCCGACAACTTGGCCAGCTACATGCGGTTGGCCAGTGCCACCGAGCTTGACGGACAGATCGACTGGACAAAAGGTGTCGATGTGGACGATGAAGATTATGATGCCAGTACCACCATTCGGCCATACATAGTGGGAGACCCCCTGCACTCTCGTCCATTGGTGGTCAATTATGGTTGCTCCATTGCTTCAGGCCAGAGCACCTGTACCCCTGACTTGCGGATCCTGATGGGAACCAATGCTGGTTTCCTGCATATGTTCAAAGATCTCGGTAGTACGGTTGATGAAAGCTGGGCCATGATCCCCTATGAGCTGTTGCCCAGGCAAGAAGCTCTACGTCTCAATGCCGAGTCTGGCGATCATATCTACGGTGTTGATGCTTCACCGGTTGCTTTGATCAAGGATGCCAACAGGAATGGTGTTATCAAGGCATCAGAGGGAGACTTTGTCTGGCTGCTTTTCGGTTTGCGAGGGGGTGGTAGTAGCTACTATGCGCTCGATATTACCAATCCAGATGCCCCCAGCTTGAAATGGACGATCAATAGTCAGACTGCGGGCTTCTCATTACTGGGGGAAACCTGGTCAGTACCGGAGGTGGCTTATATTCCTTGGGATGCTCCTCCGAGCAACAAGCGATTGGTGATGGTTTTTTCCGGTGGTTACGATGCCAATAAGAGTAAAGTCGGGATAGGTAGCTCTGACAGCAAGGGTATGGGCGTCTACATGGTCGATGCCGATAGTGGTGCTCTTGTGTTCAGCGCAACACCTGAAGCTGGCTCCAGTACCAACAAGCAGGTGACTGCGATGGTTGATAGCATGCCGGGGTCAGTTTCCACTCTAGACAGTGATGGTGATGGGAAAACTGACCGAATTTATGCTGGTGATACAGGCGGCAATATCTGGCGCCTGGATATGCCTTCAACCAGTACTAGCTCCTGGAGTATTTTCAAGTTTGCCAGTCTTGGGTCTGATGATGTACAGGCTAATGACCGCCGCTTTTTCACTCAGCCTGTATTGGTACGTACTATAAACAAGCAAGTGACCAAGACGGTAATTAGTGGCGAAGATTATTTCTCGTTCAAAGATAGGCCATTCGATGCAGTGCTGATTGGTTCTGGTGATCGAAACCGCCCATCGTCCGAGTCTACCGTGCAAAACGCCTATTTTATGTTGCGTGACTACGGGGTAGTTACCAAGAGTTATAACACTGCTGCTCCAGCCCCTATCACGATGACGGACTTGTATGACGTATCGGTTGATCCTCTGGCTGGTGTCACGGACACCAATGACCTGCTTAGTTTGAGAGCTGCCATTACCAGTAAATTGGGTTGGAAATATTGGCTAGCCGAGTCAGGAGAGAAGTCGATGGGGTCTGGGGTTGTGCTGCAAGGCAAGCTCTATTTCACCTCTTTTTTGCCGCAGGTTCAGTCATTCGAGGAGTGTACGATTCAGTCGATAGGCGCCATGCGGCAGTATATGGTCGACATGCATTACGGTACCTCTTTCAAATATGTGGTGGATCAGGATGGTAATGAAATCCCGGAACGCTATGTGGAAGTCAATAACAAGGTGGCCGATGATCTAGTGATCCATGCTGGTGATGATTCAAAGATCCGGATTATTGGTGGTGCCCCGGGTGAAGAGGTGATTCTCAAAGACGAAGGAGAAGGGGTTCCTGAGCGCTGTACCGGCGAGGGGGAGTGTTCGGAAGGGGCGGAGGAGGCTGAAATGGATATGACGCCCAAGAAAATATACCTGTATGAGGATGAGTCACAATGAAAATGATCCTCTGGCTGATGGCGTTGTTAAATGCAGTCAATGTCTATGCTGTCGTGGATAGAAAATGCTATGTCGAGTTGGCAAATGATACCTATGTCGTTATTCAGGGAACGATAAAGGATAGCCAGAGTGCTGAAATCGTCTTTCAAAAGAAAGGGTTTGAACTGAATGGGCAACTTCTGATGGTGAAGAGAGTTATCGAGTGTCAGCCAACCGAACAGCCATTCAATCTTGAGGCTGCGCAACGGCAAGAGAAACTGCAGCCAAGATAGTGGTCAAGGGCAAATGCTGGTGGTTTCGGATTTACTGCTGCGACCTGATGCTGCGATTACAACATCAACTCTGGGTTCTTCGCTGATGCAGACTCTTACGGTCATATTGGTACCTAGGCTGGTTCCATCAGCGGCAAACAAGACTCGGGGTCTGGTTGAACTGATGGTGGCATCAGGAGTAAAAGCTGGTGTGCGCGCGAGTTCTACTTCCCCTTCGTCCAGCTCGGCATTACCGTCATCATCGATGAAAACCAATAATTGAACCGGATCCTGTTCAACACACTCGTTATCGTTGTTTATTAGGCATGCGGTGACAGTTTGCTGGTCACTGATAGCTTGGGTGCGGGCAAAGCGCAGGAGCTTAATCAACCGCTCGCTTTCATAGTTAGCCGTGCTGTCTTTAAGCAGAGAGCCCAAAGAAGGAATACCAATCCCCAACAGAATGACGCCCAGTGCAATGGCTATCATCAACTCCATCAGGGTAAATCCGGCGTTTTTCATATCTGCGAAGGCCTGTCGTTCCGTGACTATGTACAGCTTATCCTTCCCGCTGGTTGCTGTCACACGGTTACGCCTGTCTTGAACTGGCAGATTGCCCCCCTTTTCTTTATCATTCCCCATCATTTTCGAATTCAAGATGCATCGCCATGGCAAAAGCCCTCTCTCTGATGCTTGCCCAGTTGAATCTGACGGTAGGCGCCATCGAAGATAACACTGACAAAGTGCTCGCTGCGGCAGCTCAGGCCGAGCAGCAAGGTGCCGATCTGCTGGTCTGCTCCGAGCTGGCCCTCACCGGCTATCCACCGGAAGATCTACTGCTGCGCGCCGATCTGATGATCCGGGTCGAAGCCGCGTTGGCTCGTGTTGCCGAATGGCAGGGCAACTGTGCCATTTTGGTCGGGCATCCCTGGCGTGAAGGGGAGTCACTCTATAACGCCGCCTCCCTCTATGAGCAGGGCAAGCTGATTGCTCGTTACTTCAAGCAGGACTTGCCCAACTACGGCGTGTTTGATGAGAAGCGCTACTTCACCGCGGCGACCGAGACCTGCGTGGTGCCGTTCCGTGGTCACCAGCTGGGCCTGCTCATCTGCGAAGACCTCTGGCAGCCGGGGCCGGCGCTGGCCGCCAAGGCCGCGGGGGCCGAGCTGCTGCTCACCATCAATGCGTCGCCATACGATCAGGATAAACCCTGGATCCGCCGCGAACTGATGGCCGAGCGCTGCGATCAGACCGGTCTGCCGCTGGTCTACCTCAATCAGGTGTGCGGTCAGGATGAGCTGATTTTCGACGGCTGCTCCAAGGTGTTCAGCAGCCAGGGCGAGTTGACTCACAAGCTGGCCCCGTTTGCCGAAGAGCTGGCGCTGGTACGCTTTGTTGATGGCCAGCCGGTGAAGGAGCGGGAACCCGCTGCACCGCTGGAGCCGTTGGCCGAGACCTATCAGGCGCTGGTGCTGGCGGTGCGCGACTACGTTACCAAGAACGGTTTCCACGGCGCTGTGCTGGGTCTCTCCGGTGGGATCGACTCGGCGCTGACGTTGGCCATCGCGGCTGATGCCATCGGGGCCGACAAGGTGCAGGCGGTGATGATGCCGTTCCGCTACACAGCACAGATGAGTGTGGAAGATGCCAAGGAGCAGGCCGAGCGGATGGGGGTTGAGTTCAACATCATCTCCATCGAGCCGATGTTCGAAGGATTTATGACCCAGCTGGCGCCGTTGTTTGAAGGTACCGCTCGCGATACGACTGAAGAGAACCTGCAGGCCCGCTGCCGCGGCGTGCTGCTGATGGCGCTCTCCAACAAACGTCGTCGTATCGTGCTGACCACTGGCAACAAGAGTGAAATGGCGGTCGGCTATGCCACTCTGTACGGTGACATGGCCGGTGGCTTCGACGTGCTGAAAGATGTGCCCAAGACGCTGGTGTTCAAGTTGTGCGAATATCGCAACTCGGTCGACTATGTGATCCCGCAGCGGGTTATCGACCGTCCTCCTTCAGCGGAACTGGCACCGGATCAGGTGGATCAGGACAGCCTGCCGCCATACGACATCTTGGATGCCATCCTCAAGCGTTACGTGGAAGAGGATGCGTCCGTGGCCGACATGGTGGCCGAAGGGTTCGAGGAAGCGGTGGTGCGCAAGGTGATACGCTTGGTGGATCTCAACGAATACAAGCGCCGTCAGGCGGCGGTCGGGCCCCGCATTACGGCTCGCAACTTTGGTAAGGATCGCCGTTACCCCATTACATCCGGGTTCGGCAAACAGAACTGGTAAGGAGTCACCATGAAGAAGATTGAAGCCATCATCAAACCGTTCAAGCTGGACGATGTGCGCGAGGCCCTGGCCGAGATCGGCATCAACGGCATGACTGTATCCGAAGTCAAAGGCTTCGGCCGCCAGAAGGGCCATACCGAGCTCTATCGCGGCGCCGAATATATGGTCGACTTCCTGCCGAAAGTGAAGGTGGAGCTAGTGGTGCAGGATGAGGATCTCGACGCCTGTCTGGAAGCGATCCAGAACACCGCCCGTACCGGTAAGATTGGTGATGGCAAGATCTTCGTCTGCGAGGTGGAGCGTGTCATTCGTATCCGTACCGGCGAAGAGAACGAAGACGCGATCTGACCTTGGCTATCTCTTTACCTGACCAGCGGCGTGAAGTGCGGCCTCATTTGATGGGGTGGATGCGTTTTGCTGTGGTCGCCAGCCTGTTGGCGGGCCTGACTGCCTGTAGTACCCGTCCACCGGCTCAGCCGGAGAATCTGTGCCAGATCTTTCGCGAGAAGCCGGACTGGCACAAGGCCGCGCTCAAGATGAACGAGAAGTGGGGGACGCCGATCCATGTGGTGATGGCCATGATGTATCAGGAGTCCTCTTACGTACATGATGCCCAGCCGCCGATGCAGTATTTCCTCTTCATCCCGACCGGGCGGGCCAGTTCGGCTTATGGTTATGCTCAGGTCAAAGATGAAACCTGGGCGGATTACCAGCGGGAAACCGGCAACAGCTGGAGTGACCGCGATGACTTTGCCGACGCCATCGATTTTATGGGTTGGTACACTAACAAGGCCCAGCGGCTAAATGGCACCTCCAAGTGGGATGCCTATGGCCAGTACCTCAACTATCACGAAGGGTGGGGTGGCTACCGGCGTGGCAGCTATCGCAGCAAGGGGTGGTTGATGAAGACCTCTCGCAAAGTGGAAGCTCGCGCCCAGCGCTACGGCGCCCAGTACCGTCAATGCAAGGATCAGCTCTCCCGTGGGGGCTGGTTCTGGTAACCAAATCAGGAGTCAGAAATGCCGTTATTGGACAGTTTTACCGTTGACCACACCCGTATGGAAGCGCCAGCGGTGCGTGTGGCCAAGACCATGCAGACCCCGAACAAGGACACCATTACCGTGTTCGACCTGCGTTTCTGCGTACCGAATCAGGAGATCCTCTCCGAGCGCGGTATCCATACGCTGGAGCACCTGTTCGCCGGTTTCATGCGTGATCATCTGAACGGCAACGGCGTGGAGATCATCGACATCTCCCCCATGGGTTGCCGTACCGGCTTCTACATGAGCCTGATCGGCGCGCCGGACGAGGCCCGTGTCGGTGCCGCCTGGCAAGCAGCCATGAGCGATGTGCTGACCGTGCAGGATCAGGCCAAGATCCCCGAGCTGAACGAGTATCAGTGCGGGACCTACAGCATGCATTCGCTGGAAGAGGCTCATGCCATCGCTCGCCATGTGCTGGAGCGTGGCATCGGCGTTAACCACAACGACGAGCTGGCCCTGCCGGAAGAGAAGCTGAAGAGCCTGTGAGGATGATGAGCTGTCGCTCATCGGATAACCTCTTCAGGGAATGTTAAAAGAGCCAGTCAGCCATGCTGACTGGCTCTTTCTATCTCGACCGACCGCAAAAATGGGGATGGCTTGCTCCCCTTGCCAACTCTGATTAGGATGGTTTTTGACCTGAACCTGTTGGCGGAGGTGCGACGATGAAAGGGGTATTGCTGCGTTGGCTGGCCCGTTACGATGCATGGTGTGAGGAGTGGGGGCTCACTCAGGAGAACCGGCGCTGCTGCACGCCGGTTCGTTATGATGATGATTCAAGCAAAGAGCGAGCTTGCGCAGAAGAGGCTGAACTCAATCAAAATTGCGGGTCACGGCACCAGTAACGCTGTTGTACTCGAAGCCGAGGCCGTTTTCATACTCTGAGTCAGCCGGGAAGCGACCCATCGAGTCGCGCAGGATATAGCGGCAGTTATCGTGGTGTAGTCCATTTTCAACCTGGCTGGGGATTTCAATTATTTGCGAGTAATAATCAGCTTTTTCCTCTAATTTCTTTGAGACTGTTTGGTCTGTGTCGAGGAGTGCCTCGAATAGGAGTTCGCAGTCGTTTATGCTGCTTACTGATATTTGCTCGCTAGTTCCTCCTGTAAAAATGACATCAATTCCTTGTATGTTGTAGTCTTCTTCTGTCCCCACAGGCCAGCCGTAGTGGTTGATATCCAGATCTTTCTTGCCCATCCCACTGAAGTTATACAGTGCGAGGTCTTGTCCCTGAACTTTCACCGCCCAGCCAGCATGAGCCAACTGAACTGCACCGGCAAAGCTGCCTGCGGTCGCCGAGACCGTGCTTTTCAGGGCATCATCCTTGATATTGATAAAGCGGGGCAGGGCGGTGACGGCCAGGATCCCCAGCACTATGATCACCAGCACCAGTTCAATCAGGGTAAAGCCGTTGTTTCTGTTGTTCATCATGTTCAATGACCCATTAAATACCGCAAACAGGTGTGAGTGATATGCAGCTGATAGATACCCATTGCCATCTCGACTTTCCGGTGTTCGACCAGGACAGGGAGGCACTGCTGGCCCGTTGTCGGGCATTGGGGGTGACGGAGTATATCATTCCTGCCATCGCAGAGGATAACTGGACTCGTGTGATGGCACTGGCAGAGCAACATGACGGCCTCTTTTATGGTCTGGGCATTCATCCCTGGTATACCGGTGAGCAGCGTGAGGGGGTGATGGAGCGGCTGCGAACGCTGGTAATGAGCCAGCCTGCCGGGCTGGTGGCCATAGGCGAGTGCGGGCTGGACCTCCGTTCTCACGTGCCGCAGGAGGGGCAGCTTGCGCTGTTTGAGGCTCAGATCCGGCTGGCTGCCGATGTCGGGCTTCCCCTGATGATCCACTCGGTGCGCGCCAATGACACTGTGGCCAAGCTGTTGCGCCGCTTCAAGCCGCCACGTGGCGGGGTGATCCATGCTTTCAGCGGTTCGTTGCAGCAGGCGGAGGCCTTCTGGCAACTGGGCTTTCGACTCGGGGTGGGCGGGGTAATCAGTTTTGAACGGGCGAACAAGACGCGAGAGGTATTTCGGGCCATGCCGCTCGAGGCCCTGGTGCTGGAAACCGATTCGCCCGATATGCCCTTACAAGGTGAGCAAGGCACCCGGAATACCCCGGAAGCGCTGCCGAAAATAGCGGAAATATTGATGACCTTGCGGGAGGAATCATCAGCGGATGTTACCAAGGTGTTATTTGAAACTGCCCGGCATATTTTCCATCACGACCAATAGCCATGAAACAAATTTGCAACACCTGATTTAGTTGTCAGGAAAAAAAATGAGCGTAAAAATCGTTTGCTGTCTAATTTTGTGACACTTGGACATTTTGATAACGATAAAATGTGACCAGCATTCTATTTTATCGGACTTTAATTAGTATAATGCGCTCCCCTTGATTAGTTGGGTTTAATAACAACTCGCTAACAAGCCAGGTGCTACTAGAGGAAGATAATAATGAATTTGTTCATGGGTCTGGTAGGGATGGCGACGCTCGTCCTTATCGCGGTGCTGTTCTCCAGCAATCGCAAGGCAATCAACGTCCGTACCGTTGTCGGTGCGTTCGCAATTCAAGCCGGTCTGGGGGCATTTGTTCTCTATGTTCCGGTTGGTCGCGATATCCTGGTCGGCGTGTCCGACGCGGTATCCAGCGTGATCAGCTACGGCCAGAACGGGATCGACTTCCTGTTTGGCGGTCTGGTCAGCAACAAGATGTTTGAAGTGTTCGGTGGCGGCGGCTTTGTCTTTGCCTTCCGTGTTCTGCCGGTCATCATCTTCTTCTCTTCCCTGATTGCAGTGCTCTATTACCTGGGCATCATGCAGATGGTCATCAAGTTGCTGGGCGGCGGTCTGCAGAAAGTATTGGGTACTTCCCGCACCGAATCCCTCTCTGCAACTGCCAACATCTTCGTCGGTCAGACCGAAGCGCCGCTGGTGGTTCGTCCTTACATCGCCAAGATGACTGACTCCGAGCTGTTCGCCGTCATGTGTGGTGGTCTGGCTTCCGTTGCCGGTTCCGTACTGGCCGGTTACGCCTCCATGGGCGTGAAGATGGAGTACCTGATTGCTGCCTCCTTCATGGCTGCACCGGGTGGTCTGCTGTTCGCCAAGCTGCTGGTTCCCGAGACCGAGACCCCGAACTACGACGAGAGCTCTGCCGATGCCGAGCTGGATGACAAGCCTGCCAACGTCATTGACGCTGCTGCTGCTGGCGCTTCTGCCGGTATGCAACTGGCCCTGAACGTCGGCGCCATGCTGCTGGCCTTCATCGGTCTGATCGCCATGATCAACGGCATCTTCTCCGGTGTGGGTGGCTGGTTCGGTTATCCGCAACTCTCTCTGGAACTGCTGCTGGGCTGGATCTTCTCCCCGCTGGCCTTCCTGATCGGTGTGCCCTGGAATGAAGCAGTGGTTGCCGGTTCCTTCATCGGTCAGAAGCTGGTAGTGAACGAGTTCGTGGCTTACCTGAACTTCGCTCCGTACCTGAAAGACGAAGTGCTGATCAACGGTGTGGCCATGTCCGATCACACCAAGGCGATCATCTCCTTCGCGCTGTGTGGTTTTGCCAACCTCTCCTCTGTTGCCATCCTGCTGGGTGGTCTGGGGTCCATGGCACCGAACCGCCGCGGCACCATTGCACGCTTTGGTCTGAAAGCCGTACTGGCTGGCTCTCTGTCCAACCTGATGTCTGCCACTATCGCAGGCTTCTTCCTGGCATTGTCCGGCATGTAATCGCCGCCTGACTGACAGGGTATAAACACGAACGCCACGGCATCTGCCGTGGCGTTCGCGTATGGAGCGGTGACAACCGTTTTCCTATCTAAACTAATAATAAAATGAGTCAAATCGGAGGTTATATGAATGAAGTGCTACTGGCGATGGTGGCCGGCTTTATAGTTGGTTTGTTGTTTTCTTTCCTCAAATTGCCGATCCCGGCGCCTCCCGTTTTGTCCGGGGTAATGGGGATCGTCGGGGTCTATCTGGGGGGATTGGCCTACTCCTGGATCCTGACCCGTTTCTTTTCGTAAGGCTTTTTTAGACCTGGATTTGCCAGATGTGAGGTACCTCTGAAATTGGTAAATCCGGCTTGCAAACAGGGGGTATCTCGGCTGAAATAGGCGTTGCCAGCAGGGTGCTGGCAATGACTAATACTCGATGAAATCGGGTGTTGGCGGTCAAATGGAATTGATTGGGAAGTCGGGTCAGATGTTGTCGGCCTTTCTCAAGTCTTCATGGAACCAAGTCCGCACTTTTGTAAGAAAGTGACAGGGCTCTTGCCTTATTTACAGTCGCAGTGCCTGCAGGGTGTTTTGAATAGCATCCCGATAGTGCCGGTGCCTTCGCACTGTAATTCCATTCCCGTATAGCTGGGGATTACTGCCTGTGCATCCATCGCTGGATGGTATGGTGGTGCCCGGTTATCTGGATTAAATCGAGACTTTGGAGAACAGAATGACTGATCTGAAAGTGGCCGCTCAGCGCGCCCTGAACCTGATGGACCTGACCACCCTGAACGATGACGACACCGATCAGAAGGTGATCGACCTGTGCCATAAGGCCAAGTCACCGGCTGGCCTGACTGCCGCCGTCTGCATCTATCCCCGTTTTATTCCTATCGCTCGCAAGACCCTGCGTGAGATCGGCGCTGCCGACGTGCGCATTGCGACCGTGACCAACTTCCCGCACGGCAACGACGACATCGAGATCGCCGTGGCCGAGACCCGTGCCGCTGTCGCCTACGGTGCTGATGAAGTGGACGTGGTGTTCCCGTACCGTGCCTTCATGGCCGGCAATGAACAGATCGGTTTTGATCTGGTCAAAGCCTGTAAAGAGGCCTGTGGTGCCAAGGTGCTGCTGAAAGTGATCATCGAAACCGGCGAGCTGAAAGAAGAGGCGCTGATCCGTCGCGCTTCCGAGATCTGTATCGATGCCGGTGCCGACTTCATCAAGACCTCCACCGGCAAGGTGCCGGTCAATGCGACCCCGGAAGCGGCGCGGATCATGATGGAAGTGATCAAGGCCAAGAATCCGAAAGTCGGCTTCAAGCCAGCGGGTGGCGTGAAAGACGCAGCCGTTGCCGGTCAGTATCTGGCCATGGCCGAAGAGATCCTCGGCAACGACTGGGTATCTGCCCGTACCTTCCGCTTTGGTGCATCCAGCCTGCTGGCCAGTCTGCTGGCCACTCTGGGGCATGGCGACAAGCCGGCCAACACCAGCGGTTACTAATAGGTTGATGAGAGGGCGGACTGCTGTCCGCCCTGTTAGCCCCCACCATGCTGTGTGCGGGCAAGGATTCAGGCTTGTGTAACGCCAGTAATGGCGGAGGGAATGAAAGATGTTTTTGCCTCAAGAAATTATTCGCAAGAAGCGCAACGGTGAAGCGCTCAGTACCCAAGAAATTCAATTCTTCGTTCAGGGAATTACCAACAACACCATCGGCGAAGGGCAGATCGCCGCGCTGGCGATGGCGGTCTACTTCAAAGATATGACCATGAATGAGCGGGTAGCCCTGACCTGCGCCATGCGCGACTCCGGCATGGTATTGACCTGGGATCACCTCAATCTGGGTGGCCCGATTGTCGACAAGCACTCCACCGGTGGTGTGGGTGATGTGGTCTCTCTGATGCTTGGCCCGATGGTGGCCGCCTGCGGCGGTTTCGTGCCGATGATCTCCGGCCGTGGCTTGGGCCACACCGGCGGTACCCTCGACAAGCTGGATGCCATTCCCGGCTACCAGACCTCGGTCGACAACGATCGTTTCCTGAAAGTGGTGAAAGAGGCGGGTGTCGCCATCATCGGCCAGACCGGCGATCTCGCTCCGGCTGACAAGCGTATCTATGCAGTACGGGACATCACTGCCACCGTCGAATCTGTCGCCATGATCACCGGCTCTATCCTCTCCAAGAAGCTCGCCTCCGGGCTCGAAGCGCTGGTGATGGATGTGAAAGTGGGCTCCGGCGCCTTTATGCCGACCTTCGAAGCCTCCGAAGAGCTGGCCAAGAGCATTGTGGCCGTGGCCAACGGTGCTGGTTGCCGCACCTCTGCGCTCTTGACCGATATGAACCAGGTGCTGGCCTCCAGCGCCGGTAACTCGGTGGAAGTGCGTGAAGCTGTGCGCTACCTGACCGGTGAATACCGCAACCCGCGGATCCACGAAGTGACCATGGCGCTGTGCGCCGAGATGCTGATCTCCGCCGGTCTTGCCAGCGACGAGCGCGATGCCCGCACCAAGCTGCAGGCGGTGCTGGATAATGGCAAGGCGGCCGAGATCTTCGGTCGCATGGTGACAGGTCTCGGTGGCCCGGCCGATTTTATGGAGCGTTACGACGCTTACCTGCCCAAAGCCGCCATCGTGCGCCCGGTCTTCGCGGCCAACAGCGGCTTCGTGACCGCCATGGATACCCGCGAGCTGGGTCTGGCCGTGGTCGCCATGGGCGGTGGTCGCCGCGCTGCCGGTGACAAACTTGATTATGCGGTCGGTCTGACCGACTTTATCCGCCTGGGTCAAAGCGTTGATGCTGACAAGCCGATCGCGATGATCCACGCTCAGACTGAAGAGCAATATGCTCAGGCTGCCAGCATGGTGCAGGCGGCTGTCCGGATTGGTGGCGAGCGGCCGGAGGCACTGCCTGAAGTGTACCGCCGTATCACCCTGGCCGATTTGTAACAAGGGGAAGACCCATGAAACGTACCTTTATTCTGATGATGGACTCTTTCGGTATTGGCGCTGCTGCCGACGCCGACAAGTTCGGAGATGTGGGCGCCAACACCCTTGGCCATATCGCCAAGGCGTGTGCGGCAGGTGAAATTGAAGGCCGCGGTGCCCTCAATCTGCCCAACCTCAACAAGCTGGGTCTGGGCCACGCCTGCGAGCAGGCCTCCGGCTACTTCCCGGAAGGGCTGAAGAAAGATATCGAAGTGGTCGGTGCCTATGGCTTTGCTCAGGAGCTCTCCTCCGGCAAGGACACCCCGTCCGGTCACTGGGAGATCGCCGGTGTGCCTGTGCTATTCGAGTGGGGCTACTTCAAGGATCACCACAATAGCTTCCCGCAGGAGCTGCTGGACGCCATCGTCGAGAAGGCCGGTCTGCCGGGTTATCTGGGCAACTGCCACGCCTCCGGTACCCAAGTGCTGGATGATCTGGGCGAAGAGCATATGCGCACCGGCAAGCCGATCCTCTACACCTCTGCCGACTCCGTGTTCCAGATTGCCTGCCATGAAGAGACCTATGGCCTCGAGAAGCTCTATGAGCTGTGCCACATCGTGCGCGAGTTGCTGGAGCCCTACAACATCGGCCGCGTGATTGCGCGTCCGTTCGTAGGTACTGGCAAGGGCAACTTCAAGCGCACCGGCAACCGTCACGACTACTCAGTGCTGCCGCCGGCGCCGACCGTGCTGGATTACATGAAAGATGCGGGCGGTCAGGTGGTCTCCATCGGCAAGATTGCCGACATCTATGCCCAGCAGGGCATCACCAAGCAGGTGAAAGGGACCGGTCTGACCGAGCTGTGGGATCGCACGCTGGAAGAGGTGAAAGCGGCCGGTGACAACACCATCGTCTTCACCAACTTTGTGGACTTCGACTCCTCCTACGGCCACCGCCGTGACGTTGCCGGTTATGCCGGTGCGCTGGAGTATTTCGATTCCCGCCTGCCGGAGCTGTTTGATCTGCTGCAAGATGGCGACGTGGTGGTGCTGACTGCCGACCACGGCTGTGACCCGACCTGGGATGGGACCGACCACACCCGCGAATACATTCCGGTGCTGTTCTTCGGCAAGCCGGTCAAGGCCGGCTCCGTCGGTCGTCGCGAGACCTTTGCCGATATCGGCCAGAGCATCGCGGCTTACCACGGCCTGCCGAAACTGGCGTACGGTACCAGCTTCCTGTAATTTACCCGCCCGCCACTTCGGCGGCGGGCAATTTATAAAACAATAAAACTCAACCTAGTGTGAAGGAATCAAGAGAATGGCAACTCCTCATATCAATGCGAAAGATGGCGCCTTTGCTGATACCGTGCTGATGCCGGGCGACCCCCTGCGCGCCAAGTACATCGCTGAAACTTTCCTGGAGAACGTCGAGCAGATCTGCGACGTGCGCAACATGTTCGGCTTTACCGGTACCTACAAGGGCCGTCGTATCTCCGTCATGGGCCACGGCATGGGTATCCCCTCTTGCTCCATCTACGCCAAAGAGCTGATCACCGATTACGGTGTGAAGACTCTGATCCGTGTGGGCTCCTGTGGCGCTGTGCGTGAAGACGTGAAACTGCGTGACGTGGTGATCGGTATGGGTGCCTGCACCGACTCCAAAGTAAACCGTCTGCGCTTCAAAGATCACGACTTCGCTGCCATCGCCGACTTCGACCTGGTTGCCAATGCTGTACAGGCCGCCAAGAACAAGGGCGTTGCCGTGCGCGTCGGTAACATCTTCTCCGCCGACCTGTTCTACACCCCGGACCCTTCCATGTTCGACGTCATGGAAAAGTACGGCATCCTGGGTGTTGAGATGGAAGCCGCCGGTATCTACGGCGTGGCCGCAGAGTACGGTGCCAAGGCGCTGACCATCTGCACCGTCTCCGACCATATCCGTACCGGTGAGCAGACCACCTCTGAAGAGCGTCAGCTGACCTTCAACGACATGATCGAAATTGCGCTGGATTCCGTCCTGCTGGGCGACAAGTAATTCCCTTGCGAATAAGAAACGGCGGCCTTCTGGCCGCCGTTTTTGTATCTGCTCACTGGTCGTGTCATCAGTTTTCCGGAGGTGGCGCGGGGGGCGTACTCTTTTTCTTGTGCTTGCGCACCCGCATGTAGTTGCGGCGCACGCCGTAGGAGATGAGCACCCCGGCCAGCAGGGCGACCAGCAGCATCAGCCGCTGTTTCTCCTGCACCACCTTGAGCCGGGTGTCCTTGTCTGCCAGCATCTGCTGCTCTTCCAGGGTGATGCGCAGGAAGCCGATGGTCTGCTCGCCATCCCGGATCTCCTGTACGAACTGGATCCGCCCCTTGCCCTGCTCCGGCAGTGACTTGTTATCGCTGCCGATGGGCAGCAGGCTCTCCAGCGGCACCGCCTGCTCAGACTGGGCGAGGGGAATGCCGCGTCCGTCGTAGAGGGTAGCATCGAGGATCTCCGGCTCCGCCGCCAGATCCCGCGCCAGCCGCTCCAGCTCGCTGTTCTTCTCCTCCTTGAGCCAACGTTTCATGTCTCGGGCGGCATAGGCGACCAGCGCCTGCGCCCGGTTGCGCGCTTCGCTGTGCAGCGAGGCCTGGCTTTCACCTTGCATATGAATAAGCACACCGAGCACCCAGCATCCGAGCAGGATACCGGCACCCAGGCTGAGAACACGTTTGATGGGAAGATGACGCTGCAAGCGTGAGACCTCATGGTAATAAGGAGTGGCGGGATCTTGGCGCTTGCCTGTACAAAAAGCAATACGCTACTCTGGGCCAGCATTGTTAACCCCCTGATCACCAAGGAAGGCTTATCCCTTATGTTGTTGTCCCGGCTCCCTCCTCTGTTATCCGATTGGCCCGCGTTGTTGTCCGGCTCACCCTGTTGGCAGCTCAGCGCAGATGCGTTGCAACCGACAGAGACCCCGCAGGCTGGCGGCTGGTTGGTGCTGTTTGGCAAGGGGCTGGGTGCCCCCCATCTGGCGTGTCTGTCACCTTTGTTGGCTGCACAGGAGTTGGCGGCCACCCTCTATCCTCCCACCGAGGTGGCGGGCGTGCCGTTGCTGCTGCTTGGCTGCGATCGCTTCTCTTCCGAGCTGGTGGCCGAGCTCAAGAGCGGTGAGTGGGAGATCGATCTCTGCCATCTGCCCGCGCTACCGACCCTGAACGAGCCCGGCCTGCTGGTGATGGACATGGACTCTACCGCGATCCGCATCGAGTGCATCGACGAGATTGCCCGGCTTGCCGGGGTCGGCGATCAGGTGGCGGCGGTAACAGCTGCTGCCATGCAGGGCAAGCTGGAGTTTTCCGACAGCCTGCGCAATCGGGTGGCCCTTCTGGCAGGGGCGCCGGTCACCATTCTCGACGAGGTGGCGGCATGGATGCCCTGGATGCCGGGCTTGCAGCTGATGGTCGATACCCTCAAAGGGGCGGGTTGGAAGGTGGCCATCGCCTCCGGCGGTTTTACCCGTTTTGCTGGCCAGTTGCAGCGCGATCTGGGGCTCGACGCCATCTTCGCCAACGAGCTGGCGGTGGAAGGGGAGCAACTGAGCGGCAAGGTGAGCGGGCGCATTGTTGATGCCAGCGTCAAGGCCGAGGTGTTGCAGCAGCTTGCTCAGGAGTACGGCATTGCTGCCGCCCAGACCGTGGCCATCGGCGATGGTGCCAACGATCTCAAGATGATGGGGGCCGCGGGTCTTGGCATTGCCATTCACGCCAAACCACTGGTGCGGGCGCAGGCGGCGGCCACCCTCAATCATCACGATCTGGAGGGGGTGGTCTGCCTGCTGGCGGCGCGGGCCTGCAGCGAGCAACGCTGGGACAAGCGCTGACAGTGTTTCAAGGAGGAAACCAATAAAAATGGAATTGTTGCAGCAGTCTCTGTTTATCCCCTGTGGTGGCCATCAATTGCATGTGCGCCACATCAAACCCCGGGTCGCCGTGCATGGCGAGCCGATCCTGATGGTGCATGGCGCCATCGAGAATGGGCGGATCTTCTATACCGAATCGGGCAAGGGGTTGGCCTGCTTTCTGGCCCGCCACGGTTATCAGGTCTATGTGGCTGATTTGCGGGGGCGGGGGCTTAGCACTCCAGCCATCGCCGAGCAGGCGGAGCACGGTCAGCATGAGCTGATCACCGAGGATCTGCCCGCCCTGCACCGCTGGATTGCCGAGCGCCATCATGGCTTCAAGGTGCACTGGGTGGCCCACTCCTGGGGCGGTGTCATCATGGCCTCGACCCTGGTGCGCTTTCCTGAGCTGGCGGATCAGGTGGCCAGTCTGCTGTTTTTTGGCACCAAGCGCGGCGTGTCGGTGCACAATCCCGAGCGCTGGCTGAAGGTGGATCTGATCTGGAATCGGCTGGCCCCCTGGCTGGCTCGCCGCCGTGGTTTTCTGGCGGCTCGCAATCTGAAGATCGGTGCTGACGACGAGCCGCTGCGCTATCTGCAGGAGACCATCCCCTGGGTCAAGTGCGGCCCCTGGCAGGATCCTCACGACGGTTTTGCCTATGACGAGGCGGCGGCACGGGTCAACTGGCCACCGCTCTGGATGATCTCGGCCAAAGCGGACAAGGTGCTGGGTCACCCGACCGATGTGCGCCGCTTCAGCGACGAGATGGGTTCGGCAACTCGTCACACCCGATTGGGGCGGGACAACGGCAACCGCCTCGATTATGACCACATCAATATGCTGACCGCCCCGCAGGCGCAGGAGGATCACTTCCCCCAGATCCTCGACTGGCTGCTCAACCCGCAGGCGGCATGACAAAAAACAGGGCGCCTCGAGCGCCCTGTTTCATTTTTGTCTGTTTCCGGATCATCAGTTCAGCGGCGGCGTGATGCCAAAGCGGAACAGGGTGGCCTGGGTGGTATCGGTCAGTTCGCCCACCCCCACCACGCTCCAGAGCTCCTCTTCCAGCTTGCGTGCCTTGTGGATGGCGAACTTGGCGATGTAGTCCAGCTCGTTGGCGATGAAGTTGGTGTCGGGCCGTCCGGTGCGGGAGATGCCGACCAGCACCGAGTAGAACTCCCCCTGTTGCTGCGCCAGCTCGATGAACTGACGCTTCTCTTTGAGGTTGGCAAAGCTGCTGGCCAGCCGGCTGCTGAAGATGGGCAGGCCGGCCTTGGTCTGGATGCTGGCGATATAGACCTCGTCTTCTCTCGGTTTGTCCTCCCGCTCGATGGCGCGCAGCGGGTTCATCAGCAGCTCCTTGAGCAGCTCCCCCTGAAACAGCGGATAGAGGTTCTCCTGCTCCGGCAGCTCGGCACAGGCTTGCAGCAGCCGCTGCAGACTGCGCGGTTGCAGCGACTTGCCGATAGAGGCCGGTTTGGGCGCGCCTTTCAGCTTGTTGACGTAGACCGGTGAGTTGAACAGGTGGTGGGTATAGATGTTGCGCAGTGCCCGCGCCAGCCCGCGATAGCGGCGCTGCTCCTGCGCCGCCTTGAGCTTGTTCTGGTTGCTCTCGATCAGTAGGCTGAAGAATTGGCGGCCGGTATGGCGATCCGAATCCCCTTCGATGCATAGGTGCAGCACGGTGCGGGTCATGTTGAGGCTGACCAGCCGGTAGGAGAGGCGCTGCAGATCCATGCTCTTGGAGAGCTCCTGCAAGCGGGGCAGGGCGATGGTCACCACATCGTTCTTCTCGCCGATAAAGGCATCTTCCAGCTCGATTTGCAGGCCGTGAGTCGAGATGTCGCGAGTCCAGCCGATCCAGGATTTGCCGTTGTGATGGATGGCAACCGCGGTCTTGTGGATGTAGCGCGACTCCTTGCGCAACTGAACATAGTGCAGGGTCTCGATCTCGAACGGGGCAACCCCCTGCTCGTGACCAAAGCGTTGCAGCTCGTTGGCGTTGTTGCTGATCCCCTCCTGATGGAACTCTTCCCGCTGGGACTCCAGGCCGATCTCCTGCAGCAGGCCGCAATAGCCGATCTGCTTGAGCCGCTCGAGCAGCAGGATGTCTTGTAACTGCGGGTTGTCCTGCCCCTGCAGTTGCCCCACATCCGCCTCGATCAGAACGCATGCCTCCAGCGTGAACTTGTAGACACGCCAGCTGGGCCGGCGTGAGCCCACCTGGAAGAAGAGGGCGGTGAGGCCACTTTGGCGCAGTTCCTCGGCGGTGGCGGAGAAGAAGTAGATGTGGCTGCGCACCGTGTGGGTAAAGCAGTAGATGATGGTCTCGGTGGTGGTGCCGGGGGCCGGGCAGAGCCGTTTCATCCGCTCTGCGCTGAAAAGCCCCGCGAGGGCATCGCGGTTTTTCTCATCGCGCCAATACTCCAGCAGGTGCTGGTTGTTTTCCGTACGCAGGGCTATCTCGAGATTAGGGCTGTCGCCTGTGCCGAAGAAGAGCGGCATACCGGTCATCCGTGGCAGGTAGAACTGCTCATACCCCTTGATGATGGCGGCGGAGAGCAGATAGTCGACGCTGACCCGATAGCGGATCTTGTTGGCATCGATAAAGTCGCTGAGGAAGGCATCAAAGGCTGGCTGTTCGCCGGAGCGCACCAGCCGCAGCCAATATTTTCCCTCTTTGCTCTCTTCGCCGAGGATCTGATAGCCGACCGGCTGGTGCAGCACCGGATTGGGGGTGTCCCGCTCCAGTCCGGTAAAGAAGACCTCCACTTGGGCACCGGTGTGATAGCTCGGCAGATAGGGGACCGAGACCCGCATGCCACCCAGCGAGAGATCGGAACTCTTGGCGAACAGCTTCTCACCATCCTGAAACTTGATCAGCACCGGCGAGCTGAAGTGCATCCGCTCCTGACGGCGGCCGTAGTAGCTGGCAAAGGCAATGGTGTTGACATCATATTGCCGGAAGGGGCTGGCCGGGGGAGACAGCTGACCATCCACACGGGCGTTGTGGTGCTGCTTTTGCCACTGTTGCAGCGCCTCGTAGACACCGAGGGTATAGATATCGCGGTAGAGATAGCACTGGGACTGGAACAGGGCAATCGCATCGGCGGGCATGAAGTGAGTGATGCCGTCGAACTCATGCACCAGGCACTCATCCTCCAGCTCATCGCGCATGTCGATGACCCTGCGGCAGGGGGAGCACTTGCGCTTGAGCTCCATCTTGATCAGAAAACGGCTGTTGCTGTTTTCCTCCTGAGTCATGCGGTTGAAGATCTCCTCGAAATCTTTCTCCCGCAGCAAGGGGACGAGTTGTTCAATCAGATGTTGCTGGTGTTCTGAATCCATTTGTTCCTGCCACGGAAAGTCACTTTTCCGATTCTGGGTTTGATCTGTCGGTCGCAAACAAGTATATCAAGCAGGAATTCATCCTGTCCCCGAGTTATCAATGGCCAAAAATAAAACTGCTTATGTTTGTTCCGAATGTGGTGCCGACTTCACACGCTGGCAAGGTCAATGCAGCGAGTGCAAGGAGTGGAATACCATTACCGAGGTGCGCCTTGGCTCGGTGAGCTCCGCTGGCAAGAGTGCCCGTTACACCGGTTATGCCGGCGCGGTCGGCAGTCAGGTACAGACACTGGCAGAGATCGCCACTACCGAAATTCCCCGTTTTACCTCAGGTTTCAAGGAGTTGGATCGGGTGCTTGGTGGCGGTGTGGTGCCCGGATCGGCCATTCTGATCGGCGGCAACCCGGGGGCGGGCAAGTCGACCCTGTTGCTGCAGACCATGTGTGGTCTCGCAGAGCGGATGAAAACCCTCTATGTCACCGGCGAGGAGTCGCTCCAGCAAGTCGCGATGCGGGCCAACCGCCTTGGGCTGCCCACCGACAAGCTGCGGATGCTTTCCGAGACCAGCGTCGAGCAGATCTGCCTGATTGCCCAGCAGGAGCAGCCGCAGATCATGGTGATCGACTCCATTCAGGTGATGCATGTGGCGGATGTGCAATCGTCCCCCGGTTCTGTCTCACAGGTGCGCGAAGCGGCAGCGCTGTTGACCCGCTACGCCAAGCAGAATCATGTAGCCATCTTCATGGTGGGCCATGTGACCAAGGATGGCAGTCTTGCGGGTCCCAAGGTGCTGGAGCACTGCATCGACTGCTCTGTGCTGCTAGATGGCGGTCATGACTCCCGTTTTCGTACCCTGCGCTCTCACAAGAACCGCTTCGGTGCGGTCAACGAGCTGGGGGTCTTTGCCATGACCGAACAGGGGATGCGCGAGGTGAGCAACCCCTCCGCTATCTTCCTCAGCCGGGGGCAGGAGCAGGCGCCCGGTTCCATCGTCATGGTGATCTGGGAGGGCACTCGGCCGCTGCTGGTGGAGTTGCAGGCGCTGGTGGATTACTCCCAGCTCTCCAACCCGCGCAGGGTAGCGGTGGGGATGGATCACAACCGGCTCGCCATGTTGCTGGCGGTGCTGCACCGTCACGGCGGGCTGCAGATGGCGGATCAGGATGTCTTCATCAACGTGGTCGGCGGGGTCAAGGTCGAGGAGACCAGCGCGGATCTGGCGCTGCTGCTGGCGATGGTCTCCAGCTTCCGGGATCAGGCGCTGCCCAAGGATCTGGTGGTGTTCGGCGAAGTGGGTCTTTCCGGTGAAATTCGCCCGGTGCCGTCCGGCCAGGAGCGGCTGCAGGAGGCGGCCAAGCACGGTTTCCGCCGTGCCATCGTGCCGCACGCCAATGCCCCCAAGCATCCCATCGAAGGGATGGAAGTGGTGCCGGTCAAGAAGCTGTCTGAGGCACTCGAGGCGCTGTAATCCCTCAGCATTGTAATCGATACAACAGCACAACGGAAAAAGAGCGCCTCGGCGCTAATGCCGATCAGTTAAGGATCCATTGACCGATCCTTCTGTTGTGTGAAAATCCGAAACCTGTTGATTGGTTTCGGATTTTTTATGCGTATCGACCAGGCTCTCGATTTCCTGCATGCCAGTAATGCTGCTCAGTTTGAGTCACTCTCAGACCTCATTCCTCCCGAGCTCATCACAACGCTGCTCGCCGAAGAGGATGTCGTGACCCTGCGCCGTCGCCGTATGCCCATGGAGCGCCTGGTCTGGGCCATCATCGGCATGGCTATCTTCCGCCACGTCCCCATGACCCAGCTGGTCAATCAGCTCGATATCCTGTTGCCCGGCGACCGCCCCTTCGTTGCCCCCAGCGCCTTCCTGCAAGCTCGCCAAAAACTGGGGGACAAGAGCATTGAGCGGCTGTTTCACGAGACCGCCTCTCTCTGGCACCAGCAGGCCAATCATCCCGGTTGGGCCGGGCTGCAACTGCTCGCCGTTGATGGCGTGATGTGGCGCACCCCCGATACCCCGGACAATGCCGCCGCCTTTGCCAAGCCCGGTACCCAGCATGGGGAGACCGCCTATCCG